>CBFIHY010000240.1:0-1044 GCA_965662315.1 Alphaproteobacteria bacterium | reverse complement strand
GGAAATTTACGCTGATGACGTCGCTTGCGCGCATGGCTCGGCGATTGGTGAGCTGGATCGTGATGCGCTGTTTTTCTTACGCTCGCGCGGTCTGGATGAGGCAAGTGCGCGGCATCTTTTGGTTGCCGGATTTATCGAGCAAGTCTTGGCGCATATTGACGATGATGGGTTGGCTGAAGTGCTTCGCGCATTGGTTGCACAAAAAATTGGTGCGCAATTCTCGTCTAACGCGAATAAAAAGGGAGCGGTCTGATGGGCGCAGCTTTTGACGTAAACGCTATCCGTGCACAATTTCCGGGCCTGGCCAATCAGGTTTATGGCAAGCCGCTGGTCTATTTGGACAATGCAGCTTCGGCACAAAAACCGGCGGCCGTTCTCGACCGCATGCATGAATTTGCGACGCATGAATATGCCAATGTGCATCGCGGCCTGCATTATCTATCCAATAATGCAACCAATGCGTTTGAAGCGGCGCGGGAGACAACGCGTCAATTCCTCAATGCCGAAACAGTCGACCAGATTATTTTTACCGGCGGCGCGACAGATGCAATTAATTTGGTTGCCTATGGGTTCCTCGAGCCGCAAATCGAAGCGGGCGATGAGATTATTCTGTCCGAGATGGAGCATCACTCAAATATTGTGCCATGGCATTTCATGCGCGAACGGCATGGCGCGGTTTTGAAATGGGTGCCGGTGACCGATGATGGTGAATTGGATATGGCGGCTTATGAGGCGGCATTTTCTGATAAGACCAAATTCGTCGCGCTGACCCAAATGTCGAATGCGCTGGGCACGATTACACCGGCCAAGCAGCTGGTTGAGATTGCCCATAAAAAAAATGTGCCGATTTTGCTGGATGGCTGCCAAGGCGCGGTGCATTTGAAAAATGATATGCAAGCCTTGGGCGCTGACTTTTATGTATTTTCCGGCCACAAGGTTTATGGCCCGACAGGCATTGGCGTATTGTATGGCAAGGCCGACCGACTGGCTGCCATGCAGCCATTTCGCGGTGGTGGCGAGATGATACGCGAAGTCTCAAAAGAG
>CBFIHY010000239.1:0-1072 GCA_965662315.1 Alphaproteobacteria bacterium | reverse complement strand
GATGTCGCATGAGTAACCATCAAGGCGGTTGCCATTGCGGCGCGGTGCGGTTTCAAATCAAAGATGACGACCTGCAATTGGGGATGTATCGTTGCAATTGTTCGCTGTGCCGCAAAAAAGGCATCATCATGAAGCCGCTGCCACAAAATGATTTCACGCTGCTTCAAGGCGAAGAGAGCCTCAGCTTGTATCAATGGAATAAAAAGATTGCGGCGCATTATTTTTGTAAAATCTGTGGTGTCTACACCCATCACCGTCGTCGCAGTAATCCGTCGCAAATCAGTATTAATGTTGAATGTCTTGACGATATGGTCATGCCGACCGAGGATGTGATCGAATTGGTGAACGGGCTGGAGCACGATTGAAAATGAAAGACTACATCAATAAATCGCTGTTTATTGGCATTGTGCTGGGCGGTCTCGGCGCGTTGCCCATCGGCTTTGCGCTTGGTGTTTATTATTTACCGATATTGGTGGCCAGCGAAGGCGCCAGCGATGCGCAAGTGGCGGCGGCCAAATCGGGTGCAATGATACAGGCCGATTTCCGTAAAGATTTAAAAGGTAGTGACGGTTTTCATTGGGGTGAGGGGACGCTGCATTTAAGCCAAGAAGGCGGGCAGTATTTCTTCACGCTGGATGGCAGCGTATCGCCGGGGCCGGATTACAAATTGTATCTGACCCCCGCCTATGTCGAAGACGAAGCCTCGTTTCTCGATATCAAAGCCCAATCCGTGCGGGTGGCAGATATTACCGGCTTTGAAAATTTCCGCGTCGATGTGCCGATGTCGATTGACCCGACGAAATATCCGGCAGTGATTATTTGGTGCGAGCGTTTCGGTGAGTTCATTACTTCGGGTCGGTTGGAAGCCAAATGAGCCCCTATGTCTATTTATGCGGCGCGATAATTCTCGAAGTGTGCGGCACCATGCTATTGCCGTTCACCGATAATTTCACCAAACCCGCGCCGAGCATCGGGCTGGTGGTGTTTTACACCGCGTCATTTTATTTAATGACTTTCACGCTGGGGCAAATTCCTCTCGGTGTGGTGTATGCCACATGGAGCGGCTTGGGTG
>CBFIHY010000238.1:0-1080 GCA_965662315.1 Alphaproteobacteria bacterium | reverse complement strand
GCCGAGGCGAAGTTTTTTACTGGCTGCCATCAGGCCTTATTAGCATCATTTGAGCCGGCTGCCTCGCGTTTTCTCTGTAAACGAACGGCGCGTTGTCTCTGATAAAGTTCAATCGACCAATAGCTTGGATAATAAACCAATAGGCCAATCACCAATCCGACGGGCACCCAACCAAACAGCATCGGCACCACCACCGGCGCTAATGAGCTGAACGGCGCTTCGATAAACAGGCTCAAACTCAGTTCAGGAAATTCACGCGCCTCGCCATTGCGGCCCAACATGAAACTGCCGATATTATAAGTCGACAGCCAGATAAACGGGAAAGTCAGCGGATTTCCGACCCAAGTGCCGGCAACGCTTGCAATGAAATTACCGCCAATGAAATAAATGATAATCGCGCCCCAAATAATATGCGTGCCGAGTATCGGATTGGCTGAGACAAAACCGCCAATCGCCAAACCAAGTGCCAAATTATGCGGCGTGCCGCTGAGCCGCACCGTGCGCTGCCACAGATATTTGGTGGCCCGCACCCAACCTTCGCGGGGCCATAAGAACTGCCTTAATTTTTCAAAAAAACTTTGCGGTATGCGACGCTTGAACATTTTCAGACACCGCTCTATTTCAAACCGCGACTGCCGGGTTTAATCGCCGGTATGTCAGCCAGATCTGCAGGCACATTTTTAGCGTCAAATGTCTCAACTTTTATTTGCGCCAGGCTGGCCAGCTTAACGCCGATTTTTGCTTTGCCGCCTGAGCGGTCAATAAGGCAACCGGCACCGACAACTTTGCCGCCTTGCGCGCGAATAGCCGCAATCGCTTCTTTCGACGACAGACCCGTCGTCACAATATCTTCAATCATCACCACGCGGCTAGCTTTCGGCAAATGAAAGCCACGGCGCAAGGTAAATTCGCCATCAACACGCTCAAGAAACATTGAGTCGACTTTTAGGGCACGAGCCACTTCGTGACCGATAATCAATCCACCCATGGCCGGCGCAATGACTGCATCAATATCACCCTTAACATTGGCGGTTATTTTTGCCGCCAGTGCTTTGGCTAAACGCGCGGCGCGCTTCGTGT
>CBFIHY010000237.1:0-1091 GCA_965662315.1 Alphaproteobacteria bacterium | reverse complement strand
GCTGTTAATCTCATCGGCCACGGCCTCGGCCCGTTCAATAAAATAATCATTCACGGCGACGCCGCCGGAATTTGTCGCGCCTGCCAAATGTTTGGCAATTTGCGCGCCGACCCCTTGTCCGGCGCCGGTGACAAGGCTGACACGCCCGCCCATATCCAGAATATCACTCATCTTACCTCTCCTTATTTATCCTTTATCTATACCAGGCCGTGGGCGCGCATCGCCTCGACATGCGCCGCCATAATATCATCCAGCCCGCGCACGCTGACGCCAAGGCTGTCGCGGCGGCTCGTGTCAAAAGCAGTAGGGCGTAACGGCGTTTCGCTATCATCGATGGGCGGCATTTTATAGTCCGGCACGTGTTTTTCGATGGCCGCAAGAATATCGCGCCAATGCCAGCTTTGTTTGACGCCGAAATAGCGTCCTTCGGCCTCAGGGTTTAACAGCGCCGCCACATGCAAAGCGGCGAGGTCGCGCGCGTCAATCATTGACATGGAGCCATTGGGAACTTGCTCGGCCAAGCGTTCGCCCTTGACGATAGCGGCGTAGCTTTTAAGGCCGCGGACCGGTTCGCGCTGCCAGCATGGCCCGCAAATCATTGACGGGTTGATGGTGCAGCCGCGGAAATTGTCATGCGCCGCGCTTTTGGCCAGCACGATTTTGTCGAGGCGGGTTTTACCCAGCGGCGCATGTTTGCCTTGCTCCAATTGCACCGCTTCATCCGACCAATGGTCAATCTCGTTTTTCAATGCGGGGTCGCCATCAGGCGGGTTGGTGGAGCCGGTCGAGGAGGTGAAGACTGCAGGAATGCCGCGCGCAATGGCGGCATCGCACACGCTCTCGGCCATAAGCATCATAATCTCAGTGGTCGCGGGCTCTTGTTTTTCCGTGCCGGCACTGCAAATGACGCCAATCGTGTCATTAAGCAGCGCGCCGGTGCTGTCAGCATCGCCAATTTCATAATGATGCAAGCTCAGCGTCGCGCCGTCTTTGGCTTCAGATGCCGCCATGGCATTGAGCCAATCCGTGTCGCGGGTTTCGGGGGCGCGTAAGCCGCCTTTCACATGATAGCCTTTTGCAAGTGCGGCGGC
>CBFIHY010000236.1:0-1093 GCA_965662315.1 Alphaproteobacteria bacterium | reverse complement strand
TTGCTTTATTTGCCGCCGCGCTTTGGCTTTTATTCGGTGCGATGCTGGATTTGGCGCAAAGGCTGGCCCCTTATCGCGATCGCTTACATAAAATTCATTTATTACCGGCGACGGCTTTTTCTGCGCCTTTGGCGCATGCCGGTTTGGCGGTGATGATATTGGGTATTTTGGCGGCGACAAGCTGGCGGGCTGAAACCGTCGTTGCCGCTGCACCGGGCCAAGAAATAGATATTGCCGGTGTTACTTTGCGCTATGACGGTTTGCGCGAAGTTGATGGGCCGAATTATCGTGCCGAGCAAGCGCGACTGACTTATTTAAACGGCCCGCATCAGGGCAGGCATTTATTCCCCGAACGGCGTTTTTATGAAGCCGAGCGGTCGCAAACCACGGAAGCGGCCATAACCACAGATCTAACCGGTCATCTTTATGCCGTGGTTGGGGAAACCAGCGGCGATAAGCGTGTCTTACGTATTTGGTATCACCCTTATGTTGCCTTTATTTGGCTCGGTTCGGTGCTGATGGCATTAGGCGGCTGCTTTGCTTTGCGCTCACGAATAAGGCGAGGTGGATAATGGCACGCTGGGCGATTTTGCTGTTTTTCTTTTGTGCACCGGCGCAGGCTCTAGACCCCGGCGAAGCGTTAGGCGATGCGGCCTTGGAAGCGCGCGCCCGTGCATTGAGCCAAGAATTGCGCTGCATGGTCTGCCAAAACCAATCGATTGATGATAGCGACGCGCCTTTGGCCAAAGACTTGCGCATGTTTGTGCGCACGCGCTTAACCGCCGGTGACAGCGATGCCGCAATACGCGAAGCGGTGGTTGAACGCTATGGCGAGTTCGCTCTTTTTCGCCCGCGCTTTGGTGCTCATACGCTGGCCCTTTGGGCGATGCCGTTACTGATTTTATTGTTTGGCGGTTTCATGGCATGGCGGCTGGTCGGCAAGACGGCGCGTCAAAACACTTCAACCCCTTCGCAATAAAAGCTAGTCTCGCCGGATGGGACAAAACTTGCGCCTTTTACTGATTGAAGATGATAAAGCGGCGGCTGGGGTGCTTGGCACGCGCTTTGCCGATGCCGATATGGATATGCGGCA
>CBFIHY010000235.1:0-1094 GCA_965662315.1 Alphaproteobacteria bacterium | reverse complement strand
CTTGCAGGGCAAAATCGATGCGATGGAAAAACTGCCATTCGTCGAAGAAGCCAACGGCAATGGCACGATTGAAAGCTATACGGTCGCGCATGTCGCCGGAAAAGATGCTGACGGCATTATTATCGGGCGAATGGATAGCGGTGAGCGTTTCTGTGCGCACATGACCGCAGAAGGCGGGCAAATTGACCGCTTAATGCAGGAAGATTGCATTGGCCTTAAGGGCACGCTGGCGGTCGATGCGAACAAGCTGAATATTTTTACGCCTCAATAAGCGCGAGAGATTAAATGACACGAATTTATATGATACGGCACGGTAAAGCCGCTGCCGGTTGGGATGGTGATGCCGATCCGGGGCTTGATGCGCTGGGCCAATCGCAGGCCGAAGCGGTGGCTGACAAAATTCAAAGCCTGATAGCCGCGCCGGTGCCGGTTTTCTCCAGCCCATTAAAGCGCTGTCAAGAAACTGCGGCGCCTTTGGCCAAGGCTTGGGGCGTGACGCCGCAAATTGAAACGGGTGTCGGGGAAATTCCGCCGCCTGTCACTGATTTGACGGCGCGCACGCAATGGTTGCGCCGCGTCATGGCCGGCTCTTGGGAAGGCTTATATAAAGATGATGTCAGCGTTGAAAGCGGCGTTGATTTTCGCGGCTGGAATGGCAACGTGCTGAGCACGCTGAACGCCATGCAGGGCGAGGCGGTGGTCATATTCTCACATTTTATTGCGCTTAACGCCGCCTATTGCGCAGCCACCGGCGCAGAAGATGTTGTCAGCTTCGCACCGGCCAATTGCTCGCTGTCCATATTTGAAACAGACGACGCATCGCTATCGCTGATTGAGCAGGGCGAAGAAACCGAAGATATGAAGATCGCGTTGGGTAAAAGCACTTAACAGCTTTGCTGTTTTAGTGCGCCTTCCCCCAGCGACCGCCGACAGGCGGAAGTCGGAGGTAAAAGCACTTAACAGCTTTGCTGTTTTAGTGCGCCTTCCCCCAGCGACCGCCGACAGGCGGAAGTCGGAGGTAAAAGCACTTAACAGCTTTGCTGTTTTAGTGCGCCTTCCCCCAGCGACCGCCGACAGGCGGAAGTCGGAGGTAA
>CBFIHY010000234.1:0-1117 GCA_965662315.1 Alphaproteobacteria bacterium | reverse complement strand
CCCAATGTGCCGGCGGCGGCAATTGAGCCTGCCGCCAAGGCCGGGTCATAACCGCGCTTCAACATGGTTGGTAGGGATAGCAATCCCATTGTGACAACCGTAGCGCCGACAATGCCGGTAGAGGCGGCAAGCAGCGCCCCAACAATGGAGACCGAGACGCCAAGTCCGCCGCGCAAACGTCCGAATAGCAGGCTCATATTCTCAAGCAAATCTTCGGCAATGCGCGCGCGCTCCAACATTGTGCCCATGAATACGAAAAGCGGCACGGCCATCAGCACTTCATTGGTCATTGTGCCGAAAATGCGCTGCGGCAATGCGTAGAAAAAGCTTGTGTCAAATACATCGAAATAATGGCCGAGCAGGCCAAATGCAAAAGCGATACCGGCCAAGGTAAAGGCAACCGGAAAGCCGCTCATCAAAAAGGCGCAGGCGACGACAAACATTAACAGGTCAAGATATTCACCCATTTGTCGCCTCGCTTTCAGGCGCGGTGGCCACTAATATATTGGCGTTTTGAATGATGCCGGAGAGTGCCTGCAAACCAATTTGCGCGGCGAATACCAATATCACGCTCTTCAATAAATAAATCGCCGGTATGCCGCTTGTCTCTCGCGAGCCCTCGCGCACAGACCATGAAATGCTGACATAATCCAGCGACACATAGGCAATTAATATCGCGAAAGGTAGAATGAAAAACGTGCATCCCAAAAGGTCAATGAGCGCTTTTCTGTGTGCTGAGGCGCGGGCATAAAAAATATCCACCCGCACATGCTCGTCTTGTAACAGCGTGTCGGCAGCCGCCATCATGAACAAAACGCCATGCATATAAATAATTGCTTCTTGCATCATGATGGAGCCGATGCCGAACACATAGCGCATCACCACAACAGTGAATTGCACAAGCACCATCGCCAAGGCCAGCCAAGCCGCGCTGCGCCCGATAGCGTGATTGAGCCAATCAATCTTATTGGCAATCAGCGCAGCTAGCTGGATCGCTTGTTTCATGTTTGTGTCAAATTATCCTTGCCGACGGGCCAGCGTATAAGGTTCTTCGCTGCGTGCGCCCCATTCCATGGAATTGGCGAGCGACGCTTTAAAGCTCTTATAGACCTTATTG
>CBFIHY010000233.1:0-1138 GCA_965662315.1 Alphaproteobacteria bacterium | reverse complement strand
ATTCAGCCAAATCTCACCATCAGATGGCGCTTCCATGCCCGCTGCCAATCGCAGACTGGTGGTCTTTCCACAACCTGACGGGCCGAGCAAACAAACGATTTCACCCGCCGCAATATCAAAGCTCACAGCATCGACAACGCGGTCATTGCCATAGCTGAAGGACACATCACGGAAGCTCAGAACCGAACTCATGCAGTGCTGCCGCCCTCTTCAGCCACTTCTTCAACCGCCTCCGGCAAATCCATTTCAAGCGGTTCCAACTCACCGCCATCATCGCCCGGGGCCAACGGGTCTTCTTCGGGGTCTTCATCAGGGTTTGGCGCCGGCACTTCAAAGCCCGGTGGCAAACGATCATCCAACAAACCGGCGGCTTTCAATTCTTCCAAGCCGGGCAAATCTTTCAAATCTTCCAACCCGAAATGCAGCAAAAACTGGTCAGAGGTGCCGTAAGTGACCGGACGACCGGGCACGCGGCGGCGACCGCGAATTTTCACCCATTCGCTTTCCAGCAGCACATCCAACGTGCCTTTAGACGTCGAGACGCCGCGAATATCTTCAATCTCGGCCCGCGTCACCGGTTGGTGATAGGCGATAATCGCCAAAGTTTCCAAAGCAGCGCGTGACAAACGACGCTGCTGCACCACGTGCTTTTGCAACGCATGGGCCAAATCAGGCGCGGTTTTGAAGGTCCATTTCTTACCGATTTTTTGCAAGGTAAAACCGGCCCCTTCATATTTCTCGGCAATCGCTGCCAAAATCGCCGGAACATCTGCATTGGCGGCCAGCTTGTCGGCAATATTCGGCACATCAAGCGGCTCTTCGGCGGCGAATAGAACCGCCTCGGTAATGCGAATATCTTCCGCCTCAACCGGACGCAATTCTTCGGCTTGTTGCTGTTCTTGCTGTTCTTGCTGTTCTTGTTCGTCACTCATTGACCATCACCATCTGAAACGCTTGCAGCTTTCGGGCGCGCACGCCGCACCAAAAGGCTGTCAAAATTTTTGCTTTGTTGCAGCTCCACCCGCCCGTCGCGCGCATATTCCAAAAACGCGCTGAAGGAACTGGCCATCGTGGTGCGCCGCTTTTGCGGATCGCGAATATCTTCCGCCACCAAAGCGTCCATGGTTTCCCAATCATC
>CBFIHY010000232.1:339-1152 GCA_965662315.1 Alphaproteobacteria bacterium | reverse complement strand
CGATTTGTCGAAAGTCGACCCGCGCAATATTGATATTAAAAATGTTGACCTGCCGCGTTTTGATTGGGAGCGTGGCCGTTTTGTCCGCAAAGATGAGAGCCAGGTGGTTGGCCATAGCTTTCATGCTGAAGATGTCGCTTGGCCATTGCGCTTGGCCGGCTGGCTGGTCAATCGTTATATCCGCTTATGCGAGATGACAAGCAGCGTTCTGGTGGCCGGAGATGGGCCTTTTGTGAAATTGCAAAGCGAAGGCAAGCCGGTGATTGTGCTGGTTTGGCATGGGCGCAATTTTCAGGCCATTCCAATGGCGCGGTTGTTTATCAGTCCAATCACTGCGCTGACCTCGCGCTCGCGCGATGGCGCGATGATTGCCAATGTCATTCGCCCGTTCGGCTATGGCGCCATTCAAGGCAGTGGCACAGGCGCGGCAGCCAAAAAGCGCACCAATCCGAAAAAGCGCGGCATGCAAGCGTTTCGTGGCATGTTAAAGCATTTGAAAAACGGCGAAATGGTATTGGCCACCGCCGATGTGCCGCCCGGTCCGGTGTTTGAAACCGGCCCCGGCATGGTTAAGTTAGCGGCCAAATCGGGCGCGGCCATTGTGCCGATTGGGGCCAGCTACAGCCCCGAATTGCCGATTGCCGGCACATGGGATAAATCAAAATTGCCGCTGCCGTTTGCCCGCCGCAGCTTGGTGTTCGGCGAGCCGATTTATGTCGATGGCGGCGATGACAAAACCATTGAAGCGGCCTGCCAACGCGTCACCGACGCCCTCAACGCCGTGCAGGGCGACGCGGAGGCTATGTTAGGGAA
>CBFIHY010000232.1:0-329 GCA_965662315.1 Alphaproteobacteria bacterium | reverse complement strand
CTTCCGCTCGTCGCTATCTATCCGCGCAAAGACTCGCGACGCCGAAGCGGCTTGTTGCAAAGGCGGGAGAGGATGCTCGGTAAAACGGCTTCGTGAACGAAGTGAACTTTAGCGCGTCTGCATGGCGCGCAGAATTTCAAGAACAGCGTGGCGTTGCTTTTTGCGGGTCAATAGGCAGTACAATTCCAGCACTTTGCGAGCCCGATAATTTTTTAACAGCCATTGATAATCGGGTGGTTGCAGTAGTGCTTCGGGTTCGGTTTGCAAACGTTTGGCAAAGGTCGCAACTTCATTATGGCTGGGAATATTAGTCCCGTATTCATAGTCCC
>CBFIHY010000231.1:0-1178 GCA_965662315.1 Alphaproteobacteria bacterium | reverse complement strand
GACGGTATGCCGGAAGCCGCGGCGCAATATGGCTTTCCCGAAGCTTTGGCTTTTGAGCCGGACCAATGGCTGGAACATGGTGATACGGTTGATGTGGCCGGTACGACATTTAATGTTGTCCATTGCCCGGGCCACACGCCCGGCCATGTGGTGTTTGTGCAAGCCGAAGATAAAGTGGCGATGGTCGGCGATGTGATTTTCCAAGGCTCTATCGGGCGGACCGATTTTCCAAAAGGCGATTACCAGCAATTAATTGACAGCATCACGCAAAGATTATGGCCGCTGGGATTGGATATTACTTTTATTCCCGGCCACGGCCCGACCTCAACTTTTGAGGCGGAAAAGAAAACCAATCCGTTTGTTTCTGACACCGCACTTGCCTAGGGCATAGTGCAATGGCGGCGTGAGCAGCGGCGTTGTTTAAATATGAGTAGCATATGGCTTTTGAACTTGATGCGCGGCTAGAGGCCGACACGGTTTCCATCACCAAACGGGGTGCGATTGACATTCGGCTGATGCGCGATGCGCGCTATTATTGGCTGGTTCTGGTGCCACAAATTGATGGCGCGGTTGAATGGTTTGACCTGCCCGATGTGGCGGCCCGCGCCTTATTTACCACCGCGCAAGAAAGCGCGCAGCGCCTGCAAGCCCTGACCCGCGCCGATAAAATGAATATCGCCGCTTTGGGCAATATGGTGAAGCAATTGCATGTGCATGTGGTTGCCCGCCATGAAGGTGATGCCGCATGGCCGGCACCGATTTGGGGCGTTGGTGAGGCGGTTGATTATGATGAGGCCGGTTTAAAAGACCGGATGATTGCACTGCGCGCTATTTTGTAGCTGCTTCATTCTTTAGGCGCCGGCTACTGCTTCTCTCGGTCTTCTCTTGGTCTTATCCGGGCCTGCCCTATATGGGGCTTATGAGCGTATCTCTGACAAGTTTTCCACCAGGCTTTCGCGCCGTGGTTTTTGGCGCACGCGGCGGCATTGGCGCCGGTTTGGTCAGCGCGCTTCAAACCGCACAGGCCAATGTCTGCGCTTTGACGCGGGCCGATATTGATATTTGTAATGAGCCCGCCTTGGAGGCGCTGGCGGCGGATATAAAAGCCGACGGGCCGGTGCATTTGCTGGTTAACGCGACCGGTCTTTTGCATGATGCGGCGGCGGGCATTCAGCCGG
>CBFIHY010000230.1:0-1227 GCA_965662315.1 Alphaproteobacteria bacterium | reverse complement strand
TCAGACAACAGATAAACCGCCGATTGGCCGACCTGCTCTTTGGTAACATTGCGGCGCATCGGTGCATTGGCTTCATTCCATTTCAGCATTTCGCGGAAATCGCCAATGCCTGCCGCTGCCAAAGTGCGGATAGGGCCGGCTGAAATTGAATTGACGCGAATGCCTTTCGGGCCGAGGTCAGAGGCGAGATAGCGCACAGATGCTTCCAGCGCCGCCTTTGCCACGCCCATGACGTTGTAATGCGGGATGACTTTCGCCGCGCCGTAATAAGACAAGGTCAGCATGGCACCGCCCTCATCCATCATTTTTTCGGCCCGTTGCGCCACCGCGGTGAAGCTGTAGCAGCTAATATTCAACGCTTTATCAAACGCCTCGGCGGAAGTGTCGACATAGCGGCCCATTAATTCTTCTTTGCCGGCAAAGGCAATCGCATGGACAACAAAATCCAGCTTGCCCCATTTGGCTTCAAGTTTTTCAAACAGCGCATCCATGCTGGCCGCATCGGTCACATCGCATGGTTCGACAAAATCGGAGCCGACGCTTTCGGCCAAAGGCGCGACGCGTTTTAAAAGCATATCGCCCTGATAGGTGAAGGCCAGCTCGGCACCGGCATCGGCGCACGCTTGTGCAATGCCCCAAGCGATGGAGTTTTTATTGGCGACCCCCATAATCAGGCCGCGTTTTCCCTGCATGACGTTCTGGCTCATAATGCCCTCTTATAAATCAGCTTTTCAGTTTCACTGTATAAACTGTGCCGCGATAAAAGCCTAGCGCGTATGATATTCGAACTTGCTATTGCGTATCTCCAGCAATTGCTTGGCCGGCGGATAGCCTTGCGCGGCCGCTTTTTCCAGCCAAAACATCGCTTTGTCATTGTCATATGTAATGCCGTCGCCGGATAGATACATTTGCGCCAAATTGGTTTGTGATGGTGCGTGCCCCAGCTTGGCGGCTTTTTCATAGAGTTTACGCGCTTTTTTCGGGTTTTTCTCAACCCCTTGGCCGAGCCGATAAAGATGGCCGAGATTGCGCAAGGCGGCGAGGTCGTAATTATTTGCCAATGGCTGCCACAGTTTGCGCGCGGTTTGATAATCACCTGCTTCATAAGCGGCAACCGCAGCGTCAAAATCGGCTTTGAATTGACCGGTCATGGGCGGCGCGGCACAGGCGGCCAGAAACAAGACCGCGGCGGAGAAATATTTGCATGATTGGCGCATAAACTTATAT
>CBFIHY010000229.1:0-1290 GCA_965662315.1 Alphaproteobacteria bacterium | reverse complement strand
CATCAAAACCTTGGCCGATAATCCGGCCGTCAGCGGATAAACCGGCTCGACAATCGGCAGCTTCTCAAATTCAGCCGGCGGCAGCATATGGTCAGGATGGACAATTTGTAATTGCTCGCGAAACCGTTCGACGCGGCCCGACACCATGCGTTTTGAACCTTGAGGCATGGCTTTGCCCAACCAATCGCCGCGCGCATGAAAAAACACCAAAGATAAATAGCCGGTCTCATTACCGCATAAAATCCGATAGGGCAGATTGCGCCGTCTCGGCACATCATGCTTCATCACGTCCACTTCAAAAGTCGCGATGCGTCCATCTTCTACTTCAACGAGCGATGGGCGATATTGCCTGTCGATTAAATTGCTGGGCAGATGGAACAATAAATCAATCACCCGATCGCCGGTAAATTCTGCCAGTAATTTGCCAAGCTTCGGACCAATGCCCGGCAGTGTTGTGGCATCGGCAAATAAACTATCCAGCAGCGTCGGGCGCATAAAGTTCCATTCCGTGAATCGGCATTAGCCTAGCACAAAATTTGGCTTATATGACGCTGGCGATGCGGCGGAACGCGGCAGATGACAATCGGCGCGGCTCTGCTATAAACCCACCAGAGGTAACAAATGACACAACAGTTAGACGCCGAAAGACGCAAATTATTATTCCGCTCCAGCCATCGCGGCATTAAGGAGATGGATATTATTTTTTCTAAATTCGGTGAGACCGTGCTGCCCGATTTGCCGGATAGTGACTTGGCTGATTATCAGCGTATTCTTGAATTGCCGGATGATAAATTATTCAGCTGGGCGACCGGGCGCGAAGATGTGCCCGAAGAGGTTCGCTCTCCATTGCTCGATCAGTTATTGAGCCTCGACTACATGTAAACTGCCAAAACAATAGGGGCAGGCGTGGAACAAGCGCAGACGGAAAAACTTATATCGCATCAAGGGCGACTGAATGTCGGCGGCGCACCGCTGGGCTATCAGCCGCTTGTGCTTGCCGATATGGCGCGGCTTGAAGGCGGGCGGTTGGTCTATATTGCCCGCGATGCCTCTGCCGCAACCTCGATGCGCGATATGCTGGCTTTCTTCGCCGCTGATATTCCGACGCTTTATTTGCCGGCCTGGGATTGCCTGCCTTATGACCGCTTATCGCCGCAAGTCGCGGTTATGTCGGAGCGCATGGCGACACTGGCACAATTGCCTTTATTGGAAGACCGGCCGCATATTTTGGTGACCACAATATCAGCCGCCGCGCAGCGTTTGCCGGCGCGCGCCATGCTGGCCGGATTG
>CBFIHY010000228.1:0-1292 GCA_965662315.1 Alphaproteobacteria bacterium | reverse complement strand
CAAAACGATATTGGCCAATTCGCCAATCATGAACACCACATAAAGAGTTGATGAATATTCGGTCATAAAACCGGCAACCAGCGCGCTTTCGTCTTCCGGCAAGTCAAATGGCGGACGATTTGTTTCAGCCAAAGCCGAAATAAAGAACACCACAAACATCGGGAAAAGCGGCACGGCAAACCAAATGGTTTTTTGCGCCAAGACGATATCGGTCAAATTCAACGACCCGACACATAGCAGCACGGTGATAATCACCAAGCCGATGGATACTTCATAAGAGACCATTTGTGCCGCCGAGCGCAGCGCACCGAGGAATGGATATTTTGAGTTAGAGGCCCAGCCCCCCATAATCACGCCATACACGCCAAGCGATGAAATGGCGAAAATATACAAAATGCCGACATTAATATCGGCCACTGCCCAGCCTTCATTAACCGGTATCACTGCCCAGCCGCTCAAGGCGAGGAACATGGTGACAAACGGTGCCAGAATGAAAACCGGCTTATTGGCGGTTGTCGGAATAATCACTTCCTTCAGCAGATATTTCAAAATATCGGCAAAGCTTTGCAACAAGCCAAACGGGCCGACCATGGTCGGGCCCTTGCGAAGCTGCGCCGCCGCCCAAATTTTGCGGTCAGCCAGCATGAAGAAAGCCAGCGACACCAGAAGCGCCAAAATAATCGCCAATGAATGAGCCGTTACAATCAGCGCAGGCCAGACATAAGTGTCGAAAAACACACTATCCATCAGTTCCGGTTCCTTGCTCTGAGCCGCGTTGTTCTTTTTCCTTGGCGCAATCAGCCATGGTTTTCGAAGCACGCGCTATCGGATTGGTGAAATAGAAATCAGTCACCGCATAGGTGAAAGGCTGTGCGGCAAGGCCATTATGCTGCGGTGCTTGCGGCGCATCGGCAGCGACAACCATATCCAATTGAGCCAATTGCGGGGCCGCCTCATACATGGCGGCGCGCAGCTCATTAAGATTGTCATATGGCAAAGTCATATCAAGACGGGCTGACAGCGCGCGGAAAATCTTCCAATCTTCGCGCGCTTCACCGGGCGGCGTCGCCGCCTGCTCGGTCATTTGCGCGCGCCCTTCCGTATTGACGTAGGTCGCTTGCTTTTCGGTATAAGCAGCGGCCGGCAAAATTACGTCGGCGCGATGCGCACCGCGATCGCCGTGGCTGCCAATATAAACAACAAAGGCGTCGCCAAACGCCGCACCGGCAATCTCATCTGCGCCATATAAAATAACATTTTCAATCGCGCCGCTTTGTGCCGCCTGTTGAATA
>CBFIHY010000227.1:0-1302 GCA_965662315.1 Alphaproteobacteria bacterium | reverse complement strand
ATTTGGATATGCGACACAAGCATGGCGGCATGTCCGATATGACGGTGCTGGATTATATCTCCATGGTTGAAGAAACAGCGGTGGATACGCGCATGGTCGAATATCGCGATGGCCAAGGCGTGCTGCAAGCTTGCGTGCTGGTCGATAAAATGCGCGACGGCTTTTCGCTGGTCTATTCATTCTTCAATCCGCAAGAGACATCGCGCAGTCTCGGCAGCTTCGTTATTCTTGACCAGATTATGCGCGCTCAAAACGCTGATTTGGCGCATGTTTATCTTGGTTATTACATCGAAGACTGTGAAAAAATGAATTACAAAAAGCGCTTTAAACCGCTTCAGCGCTTGAATGAGGACGGCTGGAAACCATATTGAAGGGGTTGCAGTTGTGGGAGAGAAACATGAGTAAGAAAATCGATCGCCGTAAAATATTGGGCGGCTTAGTTACCGGCACGGCAGCCAGTGCCGTTGCTGCACCGGCTTATGCAACCGGCAAGCGTCGTTTAAAAATGGTTACAACATGGCCGAAAAACTTCCCCGGCTTGGGAACAGCACCGGAAAATGTCGCCAAGCGCGTCAGCGCGATGAGTGATGGCCAGCTTGAGATTAAAGTTTTCGCGGCCGGCGAGATTGTCGGCGCGTTTGAGAGCTTTGACGCGGTCTCAACCGGCACTGCCGATATGTATAATGGCGCTGAATATTATTGGCAGGGCAAATCACCGGCCTTTAACTTTTTTACCGCCGTGCCGTTCGGCATGACTGCGCAAGAGCTGAATGCCTGGATTGATTTTGGTGGCGGTCGCCAACTTTGGGAAGAACTGTCTGCAAAATTTAACGTCATCGCCTTTCAATCGGCCAATACCGGCGTTCAAATGGGCGGTTGGTTCAATAAAGAAATTAACGCTCTGGATGATTTCAAAGGCTTAAAAATCCGTATGCCGGGCCTTGGCGGTGAAGTTATGCGTCGCCTCGGTGCAGCAGCCGTGGCCCTGCCCGGCGGCGAAATTTTCCCGTCCATGAAAAGCGGCGCGATTGATGCCAGTGAATGGGTTGGCCCTTGGAATGACTTGGCCTTCGGTTTTCATCAAGTGGCGAAATATTACTATTGCCCGGGCTTTCATGAGCCGGGTGCAGGTCTGTCGACCGGCGTCAATCTTGAGGTATGGAATTCATTGAGCAAAAGCCAGCAAGCGATTATCCGCAATGCTTGCGCGGCAGAAAATGCGCATACCATGAATGAGTATAATTATAAAAACGCCTCGGCGCTGAACACGCTGATGACCAAGCATAAGGTTGAAGTGCGTAG
>CBFIHY010000226.1:0-1323 GCA_965662315.1 Alphaproteobacteria bacterium | reverse complement strand
GAGCGAAGCAAAGCTGGTGCGCGATGTCACGATTGTCGAACTGACAAAAGATTATGCTTATCTGGACCTTGCCTATATCGGCTCAATCGCACAGCTGGGCGGTAATTTGGGCCAGCGCGGTTTGATTTTGACTGAAAAAGAAAGCGGCTGGACCGTGGTAACGGAAGAATTTGCGGTGACCCAATGATACATATTCGGCTTTCTCATTTGCTCATTGTCGCGCTGGTCGGCACTTTTGTTTATTTCCTCTCGGCCTTATCAAGCATCATGCTGCCTTTCGTATTGGGCTTTGCGCTGGCTTATTTTCTGGACCCGGTGGCTGACCGTTTGGAGGCTGCCGGTATTCGCCGCAGCCTTGCGACTCTGACCATTACTTTTGTCGTGGCGCTTGTGATTATTGTCGGTCTGGCTTTCGGTCTTCCGGCCTTGGCGCAACAAGTCGCGCTGCTGATTTCTGCCTTGCCCGGCTATATCACTGAATTGCAGAATTGGATGTTGTCGCAAAATGTGGCACCCGGCCAAGCTGAGATTATTGAAGCAATGGGCGATAGCCTGCTGAGCGGCTTGCAAGATACCGCTTCCAGCCTGGTGCTGTCGGGCCTGTCGATTATCAATTTGCTGGCGCTGATTTTCATTACCCCGATTGTGGCGGTTTATATGCTGAATGATTGGGACACGATGGTTGACCGCATTGACCATTTGCTGCCCGATGAGCAGGTTGAAATTATCCGCGATTTGGCCGGGCAAATTGATGAGACGCTGGGCGGTTTCGCGCGCGGTCAAATGCTTGTTTGCTTGGCGCTTGGGTCCATGTATGCGGTCGGCCTGACGGCGGTCGGTCTGCAAAGCGGCGTTATTGTTGGGGTGATTGCCGGTCTTATCAGCTTTATTCCTTATATCGGCTCGGCGGTCGGCATTGTGTTGGCCGGTGCGCTGGGGCTTGGGCAATTCGGTCTCGACTTTGTGACGCTCGGTCTGATTGCAGCGGTGTTTTTTGTCGGGCAGTTTATTGAAGGCAATATTTTGACGCCGCGACTTGTCGGTGATCGGGTGAAATTGCATCCGGTTTGGATTATTTTTGCCTTGCTGGCCATGGGGTCATTGTTTGGATTTTTGGGGCTTTTGCTGGCCGTGCCCATGGCTGCCATTCTCGGTGTTTTAATACGCTATGCATTGACCCTTTATGTGCGTGATTACGTTCATCGGGATGATGACTGAGCAGCTTATTTTAGATTTACCGCAACGCGAGGCGCTGGAGCGCGAGGCGTTTTTGGTGACCGACAGCAATCGTGAAGCGGTGCGACTGGTTGACGGCTTCGATAG
>CBFIHY010000225.1:0-1369 GCA_965662315.1 Alphaproteobacteria bacterium | reverse complement strand
TCGACGCTCATCCAGTCGCCGTCGCCGGTATAATCAATATCTTTCGTTGCGCTATGGCCACCGGCGCGGTCGCGTTTTTCATAAATCGTTACATCGTGTTTTTTAGACAGGAGATGCGCGGCGACATTGCCCGATATTCCGCTGCCGATAATGGCGATTTTCATGTCTTACTCCTACGCAAATTAAAGCGATTTAAAACTCTCCAAGGCGCGCGCGCGGGCTGCCTCATGATTGACGATTGGGTTCGGATAGGTTTCGCCAAGGGAAATATTGCCGTTCTCCAGCATGTCGCCTTTGGCCGTCCATGGCGAGAACAAAGTTTTGCCCGACAGGCTTTTCAGTTCAGGCACATAGGCTTTGGTGTAAATGCCGTCACCGTCAAATTTCGGCCCCTGCAAAATCGGATTGAAAATGCGGAAATAGGGAGCGGCATCGGCTCCGCATCCGGCGACCCATTGCCAGCTTGCGCTATTATTGGCCGGATCGGCATCGACCAAGCACTCCCAAAACCATTTTTCGCCCTCGCGCCAATCAATCAGCAAATGCTTGATGAGAAAGGAAGCGGCAATCATCCGCACGCGGTTATGCATGTAACCGGTGCGGCGCAATTCGCGCATGCCGGCATCGACAATCGGATATCCGGTCTCGCCGTGCTTCCACGCCTCCAAATCTTCAGCGCTTTCACGCCATGGAAACGCTTCAAACTTTTCTTGTAGGCAGGTCTCGGGCAGGTCGGGGTTGTGATACAGCAATTGATATGAAAATTCGCGCCAGCCAATTTCAGAGAGAAACTTATCGCCGTCTTCTTGATTGATTTTCGCCGCCAATGTTTCAGACGCAATACGCGCCGGACTGATTTCGCCCCAACGCAAATGCGGGCTGAGACGCGAGGTCGCCGGTTCGGCGGGAATATTACGCCGCTCGCCATAGCCGGAAATGTTTTGCGTCAGAAAAACCTCAAGCGCATGCGCCGCGCCGCTTTCTCCGGGCTGCCAGTTTTCGAGGCTGTCCATATGGGGCAGGGCGGCGGTTTGCGGCAAGGGCTCGCTTGCAAGCGTTGTATCAGATGGTGGAATATGCGCCGGTGCTTCAAACAAGCCGCGCTCAAGCCCCAGCGCACGGCACGCGCGCCAAAACGGCGTAAACACCTTAAACGGCCCGCCGGTAGATTTTGAGGTGACTTCCCACGGCTCAAATAACAGGCTGCCGTTAAAGCTTTCAGCGTCATATCCGGCGGCTTTCAGTTCGGCTTTAATATCGGTATCGCGGGCGACAATATCGGCTTCATATTGGCGGTTCCAATGAATCGCCGAAGCTTTTACGTCGTCGGCCAGCTTGCGCAGCACCTCGGCCGCTTTGCCTTTGCGAT
>CBFIHY010000224.1:0-1389 GCA_965662315.1 Alphaproteobacteria bacterium | reverse complement strand
GGGTCTCGCGCGCAAAGTCATAATAAAAGCCGTTCTCAATCACCGGCCCGATGGTTACTTGCGTGCCGGGAAAAAGCTCTTGCACAGCTTCGGCCAATACATGAGCGCAATCATGGCGCAGCAAATCAACGCCGTCTTCATCGGCCGCGGTAATGACGGCAACATCCGCATCGGCCTCCACCATGCGCGCCAAATCAATTACCTCGCCATTCACTTTCCAAGCCAGTGCCTTTTTGGCCAAGGATTTGGAAATGCTCTCGGCAAAATCGACGCCGCTAATCGGGGCGTCAAATTGGCGTGTCGCGCCATCGGGCAGGGTCAGCGTAATCATTTCTCAGCTTCTTCTCTCGCTTTAATCTTCCAAGGTGCATACCAAGCTGCGCGATAAATCTCAACAGGCACGGGGTCAAAACCGTGTCCCGCGCCCAGTCTTTCAATCGGGTGGCATTTACCCAATCGCTTTATCGCCAACCAAAACCCGGCCCAAGCGCCATGCGCGCGCACCGCCTCCAGCGTATATTCCGAGCATGTCGGCTGAAACCGACAGCGTGGCCCTAGCACAGGCGAAATGAACAGACGGTAAAAATGCACCGGCAAAAGCACGATAAAAGACAGCGTGAATTGTAGAACAGAACGTAGCATTGCGCTTATAATAACCCTCGTCCCATGAAGAAAGGAAACAAAATGACGTTTTGGAATTGGATTGAATCGCGTGTCGCGCGCATGAGTGCGCTTGATATCGGCCTGCTGAAAATATGTGTTCTGGCTTTTGGTCTGATGGTCGCCAAATTATGGCCACCGCTTTTAACGCCCGATTGGAAAGTGTTCGGCGCGATTTTCATCATCACTTACATTCCGCTGGCGGTGAAGCTGTTAATCCGTAAAGATTAGTTTATGGACACGCTGGAATATGAGTTTGAGGGCGAGGTGTGGCTCTGGTCGGGTAAGAAAACCGATTGGTGGTTCGTCACCATGCCGCAAGAGATGAGCGATCATGCGCAGCATTTCACCAAACATGTGCAGCGCGGATTTAAATCGTTGAAAGTCAATGCGCGCATTGGCGATAGCGAATGGCAAACCTCGATGTTTCCATCGAAGGAACGCAAAAGCTATTTACTGCCCATCAAAAAAGCCATCCGCGACGCCGAGGGCGTGGAAGTCGGCAAACCCAAAACCGTAAAGGTGACAGTGCTGGGGTTGTGAGGGGTTAGGCTTCGTCTTTTTCCATCAAGAATTCGTCAAGCGAAAAGTCCTGGGCAATAGGGACTAGAACCTTGTCGATAGCTTCTGCCGTGTCTGCTATCCACTTGAAATAATCAGGCCATTTTTCGCGGTCTTCAATATCAACTTCCCGTAAAGCGAGTTGAATACGCCCCGAGCGATGAATGC
>CBFIHY010000223.1:0-1432 GCA_965662315.1 Alphaproteobacteria bacterium | reverse complement strand
TAAGGCCGAGTAAATGCGTGCGCGGCCCGATATGGCACGTGACAACAACACGGCAGAAACGCCGGATGGTTTTGTTTGTCTGTGTATTATCGGGCCACCACATGGCGTGCGCGGCGCGGTGAAAGCAAAATGCTTTACCGATGAGCTGAGCGCCTTGACCGCTTATGGGCCGCTGCAAAATGCTGATGGCCAAAGTTTCAAAATCACTTCTGCCAAGGCCGATAAAATCGGCGCGCGGCTGACCTTGGACGGGATTAATGACCGCGATGCGGCGCAGGCTTTGCGCGGCATGGCTTTGTTTGTCGCGCGCGATAAATTACCCGTTCTTAATGATGAAGATGATTTTTATCATGCCGACCTTATCGGGTTGGCGGTTGTCTCGGAAGATGGCACCCCTCTCGGCACAGTGGCGGCCATGCATAATTTCGGGGCCGGTGATTTATTGGAAGTCAGCGCAGAAAAACAATCGGCCTTTTATCCGTTTACCAAAGCGGTGGTGCCGCAGATAAATTTGGCCGATGGGCAGTTGGTTTTGCGGCCCCCGCAAGAAACCGAAGCGCGCCCACCCGAGCAAGAAACGGCGCCGCCCGGGCAAGAAACGGCGCCGAAAAAATGAGCTTCGCCGCGCATATCATAACCGCCTATCCGGATATGTTTCCCGGACCCTTGGGCGAAAGCCTGAGCGGCCGCGCTTTGGATGACGGCTTATGGGATATGGCGGTGCATGATTTGCGCCAATTTGGCGATGGCAAACATAAAAATATCGACGACACACCGGCCGGCGGCGGACCGGGCATGGTGCTGCGCGCTGATGTGGCCGCCGCCGCCATGGATAGCGTCACCGCGCAAAAAGCTGCGCGCGCCCTACCGGTGATTTTGCCAAGCCCGCGCGGCGTGCCGTTTTCGCAAAATCTGGCGGCAAGCTGGGCGCAGGAAAGCGGGCTGATATTTTTATGCAATCGCTTTGAAGGGGTCGATGAGCGGTTTATCGAGGCGCGCCAACCGCTGGAAGTATCGCTGGGCGATTATGTGCTGGGCGGCGGTGAATTGGCGGCCATGGTGATGCTGGAAGCGGTATTGCGGCTGGTGCCGGGGATGATGGGCAAGCTGGAAAGCGGCGCCGATGAAAGCTTTTCGGCGCAAAATGACGGCTTATTGGAATATCCCCATTATACCCGCCCGCAACAATGGGAAGGGCGCAGCATTCCCGATATTGTGACCGCCGGTGACCATGAAAAACTGGCTGCCTGGCGGCGCGCGCAATCGGAAAGCTTGACGCAAAACCGCCGCCCTGATTTATGGCCGCGCCAAAACCGGACAAAAAAGTAAAAACCCGCACTGATTAAGTGCAAAAAGGGGTGACAAGCCCGCTAGCCCGTGCTAAATCGCCCCATCTCGTGCCGAAAGGCATGACTTCGTATGACCCGTAACC
>CBFIHY010000222.1:934-1470 GCA_965662315.1 Alphaproteobacteria bacterium | reverse complement strand
ACTGGCCAGCAATTTAGGGGCGACACCGGTTTCTTCGCTGCGCTGTTTTAACAGCACTTTCAATAAATCAACCAACGGGCCAATGCCCGGCCGATTAACCGCAGGGCGCGGCAAATCGGGCAGGTCTTCCTTGGTCATTTTCAAGCCCTCTGCCACAGCGGCCAAAAGCGGTTCTGCATGGCGCGAGCCTTCATAGCCTTTCGGCACAGCGCGCAAACGGGTTAAGCCGCGCTTATCTTTCGGGCCTTGCAAGGCTAATTCGCGAATGGCGTCATCTTTCAAAATCCGATTGCGCGGCACATTGCGCGCTTGAGCTTCGGTTTCGCGCCATGCCGCAACTTTCATCAGCACGCCGATAACATGCGGGCGGCGGTCTTGCATTTTCAACCGCTTCCACGCGTTTTCGGGCTTTTGCGCATAAATCTCAGGATTGGATAGCAGCGTGCTTTCTTCGGCCAGCCATGCTTCGCGACCGTTTTCCTTCAATTCGCGCTCCAAATGCTCAAACGCATCGCGCAAATGGGTGACATCGGCCA
>CBFIHY010000222.1:0-924 GCA_965662315.1 Alphaproteobacteria bacterium | reverse complement strand
CAATCGGTAAACCGGCTGCCCTTGTCAATTTTGCCGCCGGTGGTCCGCTTAATCAGGTTTTCATAACCGACCGCATCGCCAAAGCCGCAAACCATGGCAGCGATTTGCGTATCAAAAAGCGGTGCCGGAATAATTTTGGCGAGATGATAGAAAATTTCCACATCCTGACGGCAGCCATGCATGACTTTCAGCACGTTTTCATTAACCATCAGCTCATAAAATGGTTGTAAATCAATGCCGTCAGCCAGCGGGTCAATCATTGCTTCAATGCCGTCGCCGGCCGTTTGGATAAGGCATAATTGCGGCCAGAAGGTTTTCTCCCGCAAAAATTCAGTGTCGACGGTGATATAGCGTTGGGTCGCAAGCTTTTCGCACAGCGTCTGCAGCGCGTCATTCGTGGTAATCAGATCCATGGCCGCTTTATACGCGAGGCTTGGTTGTTTGTCGCGCGGAAACGTATCTTGACAAATTGTCTGAAGCGTTGTGTTTAAGCGCAGGAAATGCCGCTTTAGCGGCGCATGAGGTTGTTCATTATGCATGATTATCGCAGCCATGATTGTGGCCAGTTGCGGGCCGAAAATATCGATGAAACCGTTCGCCTTTCGGGCTGGGTTCACCGGAAACGTGACCATGGCGGTCTGTTGTTTATTGACGTGCGCGACCATTACGGTTTGACGCAGCTTGTGATTGAGCCATCCAGCCCGCATTTTGCGGTGGCTGAAGCGGTGCGCGCGGAAAGCGTTATCCGGGCTGAAGGCAAGGTTGTTGCGCGTGATGATGAGGCGAAAAACCCGAATTTGCCGACCGGTGAAGTTGAGATTTATGTCTCTGAATTGGAAGTTTTGTCTGAAGCGGGTGATTTGCCATTGCCGGTATTTGGCGAGCCGGATTATCCGGAAGATGTGCGTTTGCGCTATCGCTTCC
>CBFIHY010000221.1:0-1474 GCA_965662315.1 Alphaproteobacteria bacterium | reverse complement strand
CGTCGAGGCTTCACAGAAACTGTTTTCGTCTAATGGTCTTGGGTCATCGGCATGGCGGGCATTGCGAATATTGATTTTGCCGCGCCATGTATAAGCCGTGCCATGGCGACCGGCGCGGGTTGGCATCACGCAATCAAACATATCGACGCCGCGCGCCACAGCTTCGACCAAATCTTCCGGCGTGCCGACGCCCATTAAATAGCGCGGCTTATCTTGTGGCAGCACCGGCGTGGTGAAGTCCAGCACTTGCAGCATGGTGTCATGCCCTTCACCGACGGCCAAACCGCCAACCGCGTAACCGTCAAAGCCGATTTGCCGCAACGTCTCAGCGCTTTTATGGCGCAAATCTTCATATACGCCGCCTTGCACAATACCGAATAGCGCATCGCCAATTCCTGCATCATATTCGGCGAAAGCATTCTTGCTGCGTTCAGCCCAACGCATGGAAAGTTGCATGGAGCTATCCGCTTGCTCATGCGTCGCCGGAAACGGCGTGCATTCATCCAACACCATACGGATATTGGCCCCAAGCAGGGTTTGAATTTCAATACTGCGTTCCGGTGTCAGCATATGTTCGCTGCCATCGAGATGGCTTTGAAAGCGCACACCCTGTTCACTCATCTTGGCCAGCTTTGACAGGGACATCACTTGAAAGCCGCCACTATCGGTCAATATGGGCCCATCCCATTGCATGAATTTTTGCAAACCGCCAAGTGCCGCCACTTGTTCCGCACCCGGGCGCAGCATCAGGTGATAAGTATTGCCGAGCACGATATCAGCGCCCAATTCGCGCACTTGGTCGGGATACATCGCTTTTACCGTGGCGGCCGTGCCGACCGGCATAAAGGCCGGTGTGCGGATATTGCCGCGGGGCGTTTCAATCTCGCCAAGCCGCGCCGTGCCGTCAGATTTGTTCAGCGTGAATTTCATTTATCCTTGCGCTCCAGCAAACAAGCATCGCCATAAGAGTAGAACCTGTAGCCGTTTTCAATAGCATGCGCATAAGCCGCTTGCATCTCTTCAAGGCCGGAAAACGCAGAAATCAGCATGAAAAGCGTCGAGCGCGGCAAATGGAAATTGGTCAGCAGCATATCCGCCGCGCGAAACCGATAGCCGGGTGAAATAAAAATATCCGTGACGTCCTCATACGGCTCCACATCGCCATCTTCAGTGGTCGCGCTTTCAAGCAAACGCAGCGAGGTTGTGCCGACACAGACAATACGCCCGCCCGCCGCTTTCACCTCGTTGAGCGCAGCCGCAGTTTTCGCCGTCACCTGCCCCCATTCGCCGTGCATTTTATGCTCTTGAATATTATCGACTTTGACCGGCAAAAACGTGCCCGGCCCGACATGCAATGTGACTTCGTGAAAGCTAATGCCATTGCCCTTCAGTGTTTCAACCAGCTCAGGCGTAAAGTGTAATCCGGCGGTTGGCGCAGCTACTGCGCCTTCTTCGCGGGCAAATAAGGTCTGGT
>CBFIHY010000220.1:0-1513 GCA_965662315.1 Alphaproteobacteria bacterium | reverse complement strand
AGCCATAATCGGCGGCGGTGCCACCGGCGCGGCCATTGCCATGGATGCGGCGTTGCGCGGGCTGCGTGTCGCGCTTATCGATAAGGGCGATTTCGGCGGTGCCACCTCGGCCGGGTCAACCAAGCTGATGCATGGCGGTTTGCGCTATTTGGCCAATGGCGAGATTGGCTTGGTGCGCGAAGGTTTGCGCGAGCGGCGTTATTGGAGCCGCATGGCCAAGCATTTGGTGCACCCGCTGCCATTTTTATTGCCGGTTTACAGTCAAACAAAACCGTCACGGCTGACATTGGGCCTCGGCCTGTCGCTTTATGACGGGCTGGCTTTTGACCGCAATCGCGCAGTTGACCCAATGCAAAAAATGCCCGGCTATCGGTCTATTTCACCGCCGCAAACGCGCGGGCTTATTCCTGATCTACCGGAACGTTTGGAAAACGAAACATTGCCACCGCCGAAATTAACCGCCGGTCTTTTATATCATGACGGGCAAATGCTATCGCCCGAACGGCTATGCTTGGCGCTAGTGCGCACCGCCATGGCGGCCGGTGCCGTGGCGGTCAATTATGCACAAGCCGACGGGTTTTTACGCGACGGCAATCGCATTATCGGCGTCAAAGTGAAAGACCGATTATCGCGAAAAACCGCGCAGTTGAAAGCGGCGTTGACCATTAATGCGGCCGGGCCTTGGGCCGATGCGCTAATGGGCGAAGCTGACGGGCAAAAAGTGACAAAGAAACTGACCCGCTCAAAAGGCATTCATATTGTCACCCGCAATTTGACCCGCGGTGTTGCCCTCGCCATGCCGATCGGCGAAGAACATTTATTCATCACCCCCTATATGGGCATGAGCTTGCTGGCCACCACCGATACGAAATTTGACGATGCGGCGGATAAGGCCAGCGTTACCAAAGCCGATATTCAAATGCTGTTGGATAAAACCAATCGCGCTTTACCGGCCGCCAAGCTGACGCCCAAAGATGTGGTTTATGCCTATGTCGGCCTGCGCCCGCTGGTTACCGATATGGATGATAAGGCCGATACCACTTACGGGTTGAGCCGTGGCAGCGAGATTTATGACCATGCCGCGCATGGCGGCAGCGAAGGTTTGCTTTCTGCTTTGGGCGGCAAATGGACAACTGCGCGCCGCTTGGCCGAGCAAATTGTCGATGTGGCGCAACGCAAATTACAGTTAAAACCTTTTGCCTGTCGCAGCCATATAACCGCATTGGAATGCGCGCCGCGTGATGATTTGGGCCGCTTTATGGATGAGATGCGCGCCGCCTTTCCAAAATATGACACGGCCAGTATTGATTTGATGAGCCGACTTTATGGCCGCTTGCTGCCGCGCATGATGCAGGCCGACAGTAAAGGCTTGAGCGGCTTGAAAGATGATTTATTGGCCGCTCGTGTGGCCTTTGCGCTGCGCGATGAAATGGCGATGACGCTGGAAGATATTGTGCTGCGGCGGTTAATTGAGGGGCAAATAGGCGCGCTCGATAAACGCCAAATCGACATT
>CBFIHY010000219.1:0-1568 GCA_965662315.1 Alphaproteobacteria bacterium | reverse complement strand
AAAGAAAGGGTAAGATTATGGATCGTACAAAAACCTCTCTCCTCGTGGCCAGTGCTATGGCGGTTGCCGTCGGCACTGTCGGCACATTGGTGGCAAGCACGGCGTCGGAAGCGGCGTCTCGTGAGAAATGCTACGGCGTTTCCAAAGCCGGTAAAAATGACTGCGCGGCCGGGCCGGGCACCAGCTGTGCCGGCACCTCTAAAGTGGACTATCAGGGCAATGCCTGGAAGTTCACCAAATATGGCATGTGCGAAAAAATCAGCCTGCCAAGCCAAGATAGCGGAATGCGTCGTCACGGTTCTTTGGAACCGCTGAAACGCGACCCGGCTTAGGAGGTCTTTCGTAATGCGTGCCCTGCCAAAGACAGTCGGTGCCGGTTTTAAACCGCAGCACTTTGCTGATGTGATGACTGAGTTGAACAATAAATCTGAAGCCATCGGATTTGTCGAAGTTCATGCTGAAAACTACATGGCGCAAGGGGGTGCCATGCGGGCGCAATTGGCGGTGCTGAAACAGCACTTGCCAATCAGTCTGCATGGGGTCGGCTTGTCGCTTGGCGGGGCCGATGCGCCTTGCGCGGCGCATTTGCAGCGTTTGCGCGATTTAATCGATTGGGTCGAACCGGCGCAATTCTCTGAGCATCTGGCATGGTCGGGGCGCCCCGGCTTGTTTGCCAATGATTTACTGCCCTTGGCCTATGACCGCCCGACGCTGCAGCGTGTCAGCAAACATATTGATATGGTGCAGCAGGCTTTGGGGCGGCAGATTTTAATTGAAAACCCGTCTTCTTATCTGGCGGTTGGCGATAAGCCGCCAAGCGCGGCGGCCGAAACCGATTTTCTTTCGGCTCTGGTTGATGAGAGCGGCTGCGGTTTGCTGCTGGACGTGAATAATATTTATGTGTCGAGCCGCAATCTTGGCTGGAACACGGCTGATTATATGCGCGGCCTGCCGCTTGGCGCGGTCGGTGAAGTGCATTTGGCCGGTCATGCGGCTGAAATGGACCCGCATGGCGCGCGCGTGTTGATTGACAATCATGGCGGCCCCGTATCGGGCGCGGTATGGGCGCTTTATGCCTCACTTTTGAAAAAGACCGGCCCGTTGCCCAGCTTGGTTGAATGGGACACGGATGTGCCCGATTGGGCGGTGTTGAAAGCCGAATGTGATAAAGCGTCGGCGATTTTGACGCGGATTTCTGAAAGCCGCAATGACAAGAAAGCGGTCGATGATGCCGCGATTGTAGCGGCTGAATGAAGAGCGAAGACCAGTCGGTTTTTTTGAAAGCCTTGGCCAGCCCGCAGGCCGAGCTGCCGCCCTCAGTGCGGCATCCGTTTGGCGGCAAGGTGGCTGACCGCATGGCGATATATCGCAATAATTTTGCCTTTTCGCTGATCACCGCTTTGGGCGAGGCTTATCCTTTGCTGGCCGATTTACTGGGCCGCGATGCTTTTGTTCGTTTGGCGCGTGATTATATGGCGGCGCATCCGCCCGGTGACCCGCTAATGTTTCGCTATGGCGATCAGCTGCCGTCATTTCTCGACAACCATAAGCCGCTCAAACACGTGCCT
>CBFIHY010000218.1:0-1578 GCA_965662315.1 Alphaproteobacteria bacterium | reverse complement strand
TTGGCCTGATAAAATCCGCCTTGCTCGGCCTGCGCTTTCCAATCCGTGGCAAATGTCACCGGCTCTAAAGCGAAAGCCGAAAAGGGCAGTAAAAGCAAAGCCATTAAATGCCGATATAATCTGGCGAAACGCATTCTCTATATTCCTTCTCCCGAATATGACAAACTGGCAGACAGGCCGAATAGCGTCAATGCGCATGCTGCGCGATGGCGGGCCTTTGTGGAGTTATTTATGGCCGAGGCGCGGTTCTGGCAAACCAAAACACTGGCAGAAATGAACGATGCCGAATGGGAAGCATTGTGCGATGGCTGCGGCAAATGTTGCTTGGTCAAATTGCAAGATGAAGAGAGCGGCGAGATTGCCTATACCGATTTGGCTTGCCAATTATTGGATACCGATAGCTGCCGCTGCCTGCATTATCAGCGGCGTTTGGAGCTGGTGCCCGATTGCGTGAAGCTGACGAAGGAAAACCTGTCACAAATTGATTTTATGCCGCCAAGCTGCGCCTATCGATTGCTGAGTGAGGGCAAGCCGTTGCCCGATTGGCATCCGCTGGTCAGTGGCGATGCCGACAGCACGATGAAAGCGGGGAAATCGGTTAACGGGCGGGTGACGCCTGAAACCTTGGTCGACGGGGCGCTTGAAAATCATATTGTCGACTGGCCTTTGGAAGAAGAAAAATAGCCAAAAACGCTCCTGTACAACTGACTGATTAGCTTGTCTTTTTTCAAAATAATACACGCATAAGTTGAGTAACCCATTGAAAAATAACAAAAAAATATTGACAAGCGTGACGCTTGGCTGATAGTCTTCAGGCATGGTGAGGATGAGTGGCCAAATAAGTTTCACGTAAACGTGCCACCCCTGCCCAAGCAAACATAATGACTGATGTTGAAACCCGACTGCACCGCGTTGAGCAGGCTTTGCTGGCGCATATGGAAACTGTGCAGGAAAACTTGCCCGATGATGTTGAACAGACGTCTGAGGCATTGGAGCGTCATGCCCGCATCATTGGACTATTGATTAGAGGCTTTGATGTATTGCGTCGCGCACAGCCGAAAAATACCAACCTATCACCGGAACAAACGACCCATAAGCGACAAGCACTGATTGCCGAGATTGAACAAAAACTGGCCCGGCTGGCGCAGGCCGAAACTGCGCCGCAAGCTGCTGAACCGGCTGAGCGATGAAGAGATTGCTGCGCTATATTGGCATTGGGCATTTTGGGCGCGGCCCGACCAATTACCGCCTGACGGCACTTGGTCATGCTGGCTTATGTTGGGCGGGCGCGGGGCCGGAAAAACTCGCGCCGGTGCCGAATGGGTGCGCGGTCGCATCGAGGCCCGACAAAATCCGGCGCGGCGGATTGCGCTGATTGGTGAAACTTATGCCGCCGCCCGCGCGGTGATGGTTGAAGGGGTAAGCGGCTTATTGGCCATCTCGCCGCCGGATGCGCGGCCACGATTTTTACCGAGCCGCAATTTGCTGATTTGGCCAAATGGTGCTGAAGCCCAAATTTTTTCGGCCGAGCGACCCGATACATTGCGCGGCCCGCAATTTGATTTGGCGTGGTGTGAT
>CBFIHY010000217.1:0-1579 GCA_965662315.1 Alphaproteobacteria bacterium | reverse complement strand
AGCCGATCATCAGATAGCGACCAACCATTAAATCATACACCGTATCGCCGGAGCCGCCGCATAGCGGCAAGTCATATTGCACACCGCCGCCCAGCTCTTGCACGCGCCATAAATCGCCGCGCCCGTCATAAATTTCAGTGGCGACAATGCCTTGCGTGTCTTCATCTATATAAAAGACGCGGCGCGAATAAACATGGCGGAAATTATCTTTCAAATTGCCTTCGACTTCCCAGACGCGGTGTTTTTCATAGCGCATCACTGCCTGATTAATGTGTTTTTCACCGACCAATTCATCATAAGGGGTCAATATGCGGCGAAAATTATTATAAGCGATATATTTTTCGCTGCGGCCGCGCGCCGTCCAATCAAAGCGGTCGGGCGCACCATTATAGCCGCCAAAACTGTCTGATGTGGTGATGCCGTCACTATTGGTGCCGGGATTGTCATAAGCAATCGTCGGGGCGCGACGCACACGCCGTGTGCCGGGGCTATAGGTCCACGCTTTGCGCGCCTCAATCGCCATATTCAGGCTTTCTTGCACCAACACTACATAACCGGCCGAACGGGCCGGTGCTTTGGTCTGCAAGAGATAGAGAATGGAAATATTATCCAGTTCTTCAGCGCTGCGCTTTTGCGGGTCTGACCAGCGCAAAATCGCATCATCATGCACGGTGATTTTATAATAATCGCCCGATTGATTGACCGGAATGGCGGTAAATTCGCGCTGCAGCTTATAGCCGCGATAGCGCAAAGTATGGTTCCAAACCAGCTCCAGACCATTATTTGGAATTGGGAATGGCGAGGCCATAATCGCTTTGGCCACCCCATTGCCTTGTGCCACTAATTGGCCGACCTCAGCATTGCGCTTGGCCGCCTTATAAACAAAGTCAGGCTGCGCGCATGACCGCCTGGTCGGATAGACATCCATAAAATAGCTGTCATGGCGCTCCAGCAGGGCTTTTTGACCGCGGGTGATAAACGCATCATGTTCGGCGGTGTTTTGACCGGTGACGCGCAAAAGCGGCTTATCAGCGGCAAACGGGTCCGGCAAATGCTTGCCCTTTTCATAACCAATGCCTTCGGGCGGACTTGAAATGCCGCCGGTCCAAGCCGGTATCGAGCCGTCCGCATTGCCGGCGCGCTCTGAGCCGAGCGGCGTTAAATCAGCATCCAATCGGGCAATTTGTGCCGCCGGTACTTCCGCCACAGCGCTACCGACAGCCAATAAAGAGACGATGAAAGAAAGTGATATTGAACGCATGTAAATCTCCGCTATTTATCGCCGTTAGCAAGCCATACCGTGCCGCCTCTTGCAACCGAAAATCGGCATAAAAACCGGCATAAAAAAAGGGCGAGCCGCGAGGCCCGCCCTTAAATTCAGCTTTGCGTTTGGATTAACGACCCAAACGACGCACGTTCGCCGGTGTGTAGTAATCCGGTGTCAAACGCTCCAGACCGGTGACCACATTGGCCGGACGGTCTGATTTGATTTGCAGAGCAATGTAGCGACCGGCCAGCAGATCATAAATCCACTCACCACCTGTGGTCCAGCAAGTCTGCGCTTCCGGACGGTAATCCG
>CBFIHY010000216.1:0-1586 GCA_965662315.1 Alphaproteobacteria bacterium | reverse complement strand
CTTGGCGGCGACGAGTCGCTAAAATTTGATTTAAAGGGGTGATGAAACGTGGAAGTTTCTGTTCGTGATAACAATGTTGATCAGGCCTACAAGGTTCTGAAGAAAAAGCTTCAGCGTGAAGGTGTCTTCCGTGAAATGAAGCTGCGTAATCACTATGAAAAGCCGTCCGAAAAGCGCGCGCGCGAAAAAGCCGAGAGCGTTCGTCGTGTTCGCAAGCTGGCCCGTAAGGCCGCGCAACGCGAAGGTTTGGTTATCGGCAAGCGTAAATACTAAATTACGCAAAACCTTGAGAATAAAAAAAGCCCCGCTCGAAAGAACGGGGCTTTTATTTTGTCTGTTTATCGTCTGCCTAGAAGGCTTTGACAATATTCTCGACCATTTTCTTGGCATCTGAGAACAACATCATTGTGTTGTCGCGGAAGAACAATTCATTCTCCACGCCGGCATAGCCTGAGCCCATGCCGCGTTTGATGAACAACACCGTGCCGGCGCGCTCAACATCCAAAATCGGCATGCCATAAATCGGGCTTTGCGGATCGGTTTTGGCCGATGGATTGGTCACATCATTGGCACCGATAACGAAAGCCACATCGGCTTGCGCAAACTCGGAATTAATGTCTTCCAATTCAAACACTTCATCATATGGCACATTGGCTTCTGCCAGCAGCACATTCATATGACCCGGCATACGACCGGCCACCGGATGAATGGCATAAGACACTTTCACGCCTTCTTTTTTCAGCTCATCAACCATTTCTCGCAGCGCGTGTTGGGCTTGTGCCACCGCCATGCCATAGCCCGGCACAATGATAACCGAACCGGCATTTTTCATGATGAAAGCGGCGTCTTCGGCACTGCCCTGCTTGACCGGACGCTGCTCAACTGCACCACCTCCAGCGGCAGCATCTTCGCCGCCAAAGCCGCCCAGAATAACCGAGATAAAGGAACGGTTCATGCCCTTACACATAATGTAAGACAAAATCGCGCCTGAAGAGCCGACCAGAGAGCCGGTAATAATCAGCGCCAAATTGCCCAGCGTAAAGCCGATACCGGCCGCTGCCCAACCCGAATAAGAATTCAGCATGGACACAACAACAGGCATATCGGCGCCACCGATTGGGATAATTATCAAAAAGCCGATAACGAAAGACAATACCGTGACGAACAAAAATACTTCCGCCAATTGATTGGCCGGGTCCATGCACAGATAGACAATACCGGCGACAATACTGACAAAAAGAATAAGGTTAATCAGATGCCGTTGCGGCAGCAAAATCGGCGCGCCTGACATGGTGCCTTGCAATTTGGCAAAGGCGATAACCGAACCTGAAAAGGTAATCGCGCCAATGGCAACACCAAGCGACATTTCAACCAAGCTCGCGGTCATGATGGAACCGTTTTTGACAATGCCGAAAGGCTCCGGCGACAAAAACGCCGCCCAAGCCACCAATACGGCAGCCATACCGACCAGCGAGTGGAAAGCGGCAACCAATTGCGGCATATCCGTCATTGCAATACGCCGCGCAATCACCGCGCCGATGATACCGCCAATGGCCAAACCGGCAGCAATAATGCCGAAAGTTTCC
>CBFIHY010000215.1:0-1593 GCA_965662315.1 Alphaproteobacteria bacterium | reverse complement strand
AGGCGGCAAATCCGGTTTGCCCGCGCGCCTGCCATGACGCGTCACCGGTTAAGACAGACAGGGTTTGGAATAAATTAATCGCCACAGCGTTGCTTGCGGGCTGTGCATTGTCTTGCACCGGCCGGTTATTGACCAGCAAATTATCCTGCCCTGTTTCATTGCTGAGATAACCGCCGCGTTCCGCATCATGAAAATGCGTGTGCAAATAGTCCGCATATTGCACCGCCTCATCCAAATAATGCGCCGCGCCGCTGGCCTCATAAAGGGCAGTGGCGGCAATGCCGAAAAAGCCATAATCAATCGATAGCGATACCGGCAATCGGCTATCGCCGCGCGCCGCATGGCGCAAATGACCGTGTTCATCTGTCAGGGATTTTTGCGCTGCCGCATAAGCGGTTTCAGCCATGGCCAGCCAGTCTTTGCGCTCAAACAGGCGCGCCGCTTCGGCCAGCGCGGCACTCATCATCGCGTTCCAATCAGCCAATATTTTATCATCACGGCCCGGCGCGGTGCGGCGATGTCGAAGCTGTAATAATTTATCTCGGGCGTTTTTATGCCCGTCTTGCGGCGCGTCGCCTTGCGCCAGCAAGTTGGGAATATTATGGCCTTCAAAATTTCCCTTATCGGTAATGTCATACATGGCGCAAAACGCCGCCGCCGCATCGCCAAGTGCGGCCTCTATCTCGGCCTTATTCCAAACATAAAACTTGCCCTCTTCACCCTCCGTATCGGCATCGAGGCTGGCAGCGAAACAGCCGCCCTCAACCAGCATCTCGCGGGCGAGCCAATCAACGGTTTCTTCAATCCGTGATTTGAATAAAGCCTCTCGGCTATGGCGATAAAGCAGGCTCAATAAATCGATGAGCAGCGCATTGTCATACAGCATTTTTTCAAAATGCGGCACCAGCCAATCAGCATCGACGCTATAGCGGGCAAAGCCGCCGCCAATATGGTCATAAATACCGCCCTGGCACATTTTGCGCGCGCTCACCAGCACCGCCTCTTGCATGGCGCCATCGCCGCTCAGCTGTGCTTGTTGCCAGATGAATTTATACAAAAACGGTTGCGGAAATTTTGGCGCGCCGGCCAGCCCGCCTTTTTCCAAATCAATATGATCGGCCAGGTTTTTGGCCGCCCGTGCCGGTAAATCTTGCGGCATGGCACCGCGCGCATCGGCCTTGGCTTTGGCGGTTAATGATTGCGTCAAGGCTTTTGTATTGGCGGCAATCTTATCGGGGGTTTCGTGCCACACGCGTGAAATTTCATTGAGGATTTGGATAAAGCCCGGGCGCCCATATTGGGGCGTTTTGGGAAAATAAGTGCCGCCCCAAAACGGCGCGCCATCGGCATCCAGACATATGGTCAGGGGCCAGCCACCCTGCTCGCCCATCATGGCCAAAGCGCTCATATAAATCTCGTCCAAATCCGGCCGCTCTTCGCGGTCCAATTTGATACAGACAAAATGCGCATTCATCAGCGCCGCAACCTCATCATCTTCAAAGCTCTCATGCGCCATGACATGGCACCAATGGCACGCGGCATAGCCGATTGACAAAAGGACCGGCACACCGCGTCGCCGCGCTTCGTCAAATA
>CBFIHY010000214.1:0-1609 GCA_965662315.1 Alphaproteobacteria bacterium | reverse complement strand
GCAATCAGCGCGTTCCATTGCGCGGGCGGCACATAGGCGCCCACCTCCCCGACCGGATCAATATCGGGTTGCCCCATGCTGACAATCTCCTGCTTCAGCCGCACTTTCATGCGGTTAAAGGCCATCTCGCTGGCGACAGAAAACTTCGGCTGAATATCAGCCAGGCGCGGGTCTTGCGCGAAATAATCGAGCAGCGCGGTAATGCCCTCATGCGGGCCGCATACCGTGCCGTTAATGCCCTCGCGGGCCAGCAAAATTGTGCCGACAATGCCGTGCTTTTTACAATGCGTCTGCAAGCGCGGCTGCATCGCCTCATGGTCTTCCAGCAAAATGAATTTGTAGAAGGCAGCCACGGTAAAAGCACCGCCAACTTGTTGGCTTGGTGCGCCTTCCGCCCTACCGAAGGGGGCCACGGTAAAAGCGCCGTCGCGCGCATTTGTGCGCGACAAGTCGGCCTTTTCGGCTGCCTCATCTTTTTGGTGTCCGCTCATGTGGCGGTTTTAGCCAATTTTGAGGATGAGGGCTAGAGGCGGGAGAAATCTAATACCCCGTCGCCCAGTCATCAAACCCGCGCGACGCGTCGGCTGCGCCTTCATATGTGCCGTCTTCATGCACCAAAATCGCCTCAACGCGGCCAAGCTGCCATTTGAAATAGGGCCACGGGTAAAGCCGGTGGCCGCGCGCTTGCAGGCCGCGCATATTGCTTAGGTTCATCGTGCCTTTTTCCAGCATCACCACATCCGGTTGCCATTGGCTGTGGCTTTTGCGGGCGTGCACGGCCTCAGCCGCGCTCATGTTGAAATCAATCATATTGCTGAGCGTTTGAAACACTGAGGTGATGATGGTCGCGCCGCCCGGCGTGCCAACCACCGCTTTCAGCCTGCCGTCTTTGGCGACAATGGTCGGCGTCATGGAAGAAAGCATACGCTTGCCGGGTGCAATGGCGTTTTTCTCATCGCCCAACAGGCCGAACTGATTGGCATGGCCGGGCTTGATGGCGAAATCATCCATCTCATTATTGAGGAAGAAACCGGCCCCTTCCACCACCACTTTTGCGCCATACATGCCGTTAAGCGTGGTGGTGATGGCGACCGCGTTACCGGCTGCATCGACGATTGAGAAATGCGTCGTCTCGGCGCTTTCCATCGCCGCCACATAGCCGGGCTTTACTTGCTCGCTGGGGGTTTTTTGGGTCGGCGAAATATCTTTATTGCGGTTGCTGATATAGGCGCGGTCCGTCAGCCCATCAATATCAACTTGCACAAAATCCGTGTCGCCCAAATGCGTGGCGCGGTCGGCATAAGTGCGCCGCTGCAACTCGGTCATTAAATGAATATGAGCGGCCGAATTATGCCCTAGCGCGGCGATGTCATAGGCCTCTGCGCCTTGCAAAAGCTGCGCCAACGCGACCCCGCCACTGCTCGGCGGCGGCATGGAAATAATCTCATGCCCGCGATAAGTAAACCGCACCGGCGCGCGCCATACCGGCTGATAGGCAGCGAGGTCTTGATGCGTAATCAGCCCACCACCGGCCTGCATTTCCGTCACCAGCATATCGGCCACCCAGCCCTTATAAAAGCCGTCCGCGCCGCGCTTGCCGATAACCTCA
>CBFIHY010000213.1:0-1614 GCA_965662315.1 Alphaproteobacteria bacterium | reverse complement strand
GGCGACATTGCTGCTGGCCGGATATTTTATCGGCGCTTTGCCGGGCGCGCTGGCCGGCGCTATTGGCTTATTGGCTGCCGGTCTTGGCGGCTATTTTATCAGCCGCCGCTATGGCGATGCGCTGGTTGTGCATGTTGTGAAAGATGCGACGGAGCGCGAAAAAGCCGTCGCTACATTTTTGCGCCATGGCCCTGTGGTTATTTTATTAGCCCGTGCCGTACCAATGTTGCCGGAAGTCTCAGCCTGTATGGCTGGACTGACGCGCATGCCGTTTTGGAAATTTCTGGCATTATGGCTGGTTAATGTTGTGCCTTATTGCTTGTTGGCTTCCTATGCCGGTTCCATATCCACATTGGAAGACCCGACACCGGCGATTTTAACCGCCATTGGTCTGTCGGTTTTCTTCTGGTCAGCTTGGGCCATATTCAATCGCCGCGCGCGCCCTAAAAGCGGCTGAGTAGGGGTGTAATTTCATTGCTGATGACGGTGAAATGTGGCACACACGCCTCACGTCCGGCTTAAGCCGTTCTGCGCCACAACTCCCATGCTCTTCATCCAGAGCGATAGCTTAGAAAGTCTTTCATGAGTTCCTTTCAAGATCGGCTGAACCGTTTTTGGTTTGGTAATTCCATCAATGCATCCAATCGTCAGGTGATGACCAAATCGCAAGCAAGCACTGATCTTTTATCGGGCTTTACTGTGTCGCTGGCTTTGGTGCCGGAGGCGGTTGCATTTGCTTTTGTCGCCGGATTGGCGCCTTTGGCGGGTCTTTATGCAGCTTTTATTGTCGGGCTTGTTACCGCCGTTATGGGCGGACGACCGGGCATGATATCGGGCGCGACCGGTGCGTTGGCTGTTGTCATGGTGTCGCTTGTTGCCTCGCATGGCCCGCAATATTTATTTGCCACTGTGGTGTTGATGGGCTTGCTGCAATTGCTGGCCGGTGCTTTGCGCTGGGGCAAGTTTATTCGCATGGTGCCGCATCCGGTGATGCTGGGTTTTGTGAACGGTCTGGCAATTGTTATCGGTATTGCGCAGCTGGAGCAGTTTAAAACAGTCGACGATAATGGCGTGTCGGGTTGGCTGGCCGGTGCGCAGCTATATACGACTTTGGCTTTGGTGGTTTTGACCATGCTGATTATTTGGCTGACGCCGAAACTGACCAAGCGCGTGCCGGCACCGCTTATGGCGATTGGTTTGGTGACCGGCCTGGTGCTGGTCTTTGATGTTCATGTGCCGCGGGTCGGTGATTTGGCCAGTCTGGCCGGTGGTTTGCCAAGCTTTGTGCTGCCCGATGTGCCGCTTTCCTTTGAGACACTGCAGATTATTTTGCCATATGCGATTATTTTGGCAGCGATTGGGCTGATTGAAAGCTTGCTGACGCTTAATCTGGTCGGTGAAATGACTGAGCAACGCGGCGGTGCATCGCAAGAATGTCTGGCCCAAGGCACGTCGAATTTGGTGACCGGCTTTTTTGCCGGCATGGGCGGCTGCGCAATGATTGGCCAATCCATGATTAATATAAAATCCGGCGGACGCACGCGACTGGCCGGTATATCCGCTGCGCTGTTTTTGCTGTCCTATATATTATTTGCTGCCAGCTATATTGAGCTT
>CBFIHY010000212.1:0-1700 GCA_965662315.1 Alphaproteobacteria bacterium | reverse complement strand
CGGCAACAGTCCAACCGGCCATATCCAGCGCCAATTCGGCCATCCCTTTCATCGCATGGCTGCGGTGTAATTTAGGCCGTTCAATCGGGTTCCAAATATCATTGGCCTCAGCGCAGCCGTGTAAATAAACCCATTTGCTTTCATCAATGCCCATCTCGCGCGCTTTGCCGACCGATGTCAGCACCACGGCCGCGCCTTGGTTCACTTGAATCACCGAGTTCATATATTTCGGATAAGGATAGCCGACCAGCCGATTGCGTTCGTCTACTTTGGCAATTTCTTCGGCTGAGCGTGCGACCGGAAACCAGCTATACGGGTTTTCAGCCGCTACTTCGGTAAATGGCTGCATTAACTGACCGAGCTTTTGCATATGCATCGGCACATCACGGCCCAAATGATGCCGCAGCGCATTTTCAAGAATCGGATAATAATTGACCGGATAATACAACATATGCCGCCGCTCAACCGGGGAGCAGCCATCTTTTTCAACACCGATATCTTCACGAATATCATCGGCGTCGTCATTCCAACCGGGGGACTGGCTCAAATCAACGCCGGTGCCGACAGCGCGCATGATAGAGCCAAGCCCTTCACCGCCAACCAGCACCGCTGCGCCGACATCGCCCTTACTGATGCGCTCGGCCAATTCATTAATCATCATTTGCGGGCTATTGCCGCCTGTGGCCGCCATCAGGGCTTGCGACGGCTTAATGCCCAGCTGATTGGCGACGCTGAGACCGATATTCTTATATTTACCAAAAGGCAGGTTTCGTCCTTCCGGCGAGTCCGTCACAAAGCGAATACCTGCCATTGTATCAATCGCTTCAATATCGGCACCGGCATCGGCCAGCGCCCGCTCCGCCGCCTCTGTCAGCAACGCCAAAGGCGATTTGGCTTTGGTTACGTCTTTTTCTTTCTGAACCGTTAGTCCGGCCCCAATGAGAATAGGTGTGTTATCATTTGGCATGTTCATCTCCCGAATTTGCAGCGAGTGTATCGCGGCTTTGCGTCGGTTCAAGTGAAAAGGCGCAAAACACGGCAATTCGGCCCAATCTGCTTTAATTTTGATTATATTTTAGGCATATGTTTATTTTTTAGGCAATTGCTACTCAGTTCAGTAGAATTATCGCGAATTTTAAAGCTGACACACGGCCCTCGGCTTTGGCACGGTAATTGCATAGATGTGAACATAGTACACGCTCAGGAGAGGGCCAATGAAGAAAATTGAAGCCATCATTAAACCGTTCAAATTGGACGAAGTGAAAGACGCACTGCAAGAAGCAGGCGTGCAAGGTATTACGGTTGTCGAAGCCAAGGGTTTCGGTCGCCAAAAAGGCCATACCGAGTTGTATCGCGGCGCCGAATATGTTGTCGACTTTCTGCCGAAAGTGAAACTTGAGGTGGTTGTCGGTGACGATATGCTCGACGGCGCCATTGAAGCCATCAAATCAGCCGCAGAAACCGGCCGTATCGGTGATGGCAAGATTTTTGTTTCGGATATTGCAGAGGCTATCCGTATCCGTACTGGTGAAACGGGCGACGAAGCCCTATAACCGACCCCACTAACTTATTTGAATTTGGAGACCAAACATGTCAGACGCTTCAACCGTTCTTAAAATGATCAAGGACAATGAAGTCCAGTATGTTGATCTGCGCTTCACCGACCCGCGCGGTAAAATGCAGCATCTCACGCTGGATAC
>CBFIHY010000211.1:0-1708 GCA_965662315.1 Alphaproteobacteria bacterium | reverse complement strand
GCCTCGGCCTTGGCAGACACTGCGCGCGCCGTGTCCACATCAATGGTTGAACTGTCAATCAGCAGCGCGCCTTTAGCGGCATTGGCTATCACCCCATCAGCCTCGGTATAAACCGCGCTGACATGCTGTCCGGCCGGCAACATGGAAACGATAATCTCAGCCTCGGCACCCTCACCTGAAATTGCGGCGGCAATGCTGTCTGCCGTTATGCCGCCCGCCTGTTGCAGGCTGGCCTTGGCCGCGTCCGATAAATCAAAACCGGTGACGGTATGGCCCGCCGCAACCAGATTTTTCGCCATGGGCAGGCCCATATTGCCCAGCCCGATAAATGCTATTTTGCTCATAATGGTTTCCCCCTCATTGCCCGTCTAATTGGTGAAGCTCAATTCGCCGCCCTCATCGTCTGAGAGGGGCGCGAAAATGGCGTCAATATCTTGCGGCGGCGTCCATTGCGGGGCACCGTCTTTTTCCAAAATCGTCGCGCGCACGCCTTCATAAAAATCAGCCTGCGCCATAATGCGGGTGACGGCGCGCATCTCAATGCGCATGCATTCGTCAAAATCGGCGTTTATGCCATCGCGCATTTGCCGCAATGCCACCGCCGCGCTGGTCGGCGATTTGCTGTTAATGGCGGCCAGTTGCTTGTGCGCCCAATCGCTGCCATCGGCCTGCAATGCCGCCGTGATGTCAGCCACGCTATCGGCCGCGAATAGCCTGTTAATATCGGCTTGTTGGTCGAGCAGAGTTGCGCTCTCTTTTGTTTGAGGGGCAGGCGCTTGATGATGCGCCGCCAAAATCGCCTCCACATCGCCGCCTTCGCTCAGCGCCGCTTTCAAACCGTCAATATTTTCCGCCGCGGTGAAATGCGTCGCCACACCGGCGGCCAGCGAATCGGCCCCGCGCAAACGCGCGCCTGTCAGCACCAACCATGCACCGGTCTCGCCCGGCAAGCGCGGCAGAAAATATGTGCCGCCAACATCGGGCAGCAGGCCAATGCCGGTTTCGGGCATGGCAAACATCGTCCGCTCGCTGGCCACGCGGTGGCTGCCATGCACAGAAACACCAACGCCGCCGCCCATAGTAATGCCGTCAATCAGCGCAATATATGGCTTCGGATAGGTTTTGATGGTGCGGTTGAGCTGATATTCCTCGCGGTAAAAACCGGTTGCCTCGGGCGCGCCCGATTTACCCCAATCATGCAGCGCGCGAATATCACCACCGGCGCAAAAGCCCTTTTCGCCCGCCCCTTCAATGACAATATGCTCCACCGCATCATTCACCGCCCAGTCCGCCAGCACCGGCTTCATCAGCCGCACCATATTGAGGGTCAGCGCATTCAGCGCCTCGGGCCGGTTCAGTGTAATGACGCCGCTTTTACCGACAATCTCAAACAAAACCTCTTGCGTCATTATTTCAGCAAGTCCCGCGCGATAATCACCCGCATGATTTCATTTGTCCCTTCGAGAATTTGATGCACGCGCAAATCGCGCACCATCCGCTCGACTTCGTAATCTTTCAAATAGCCGTAGCCGCCATGAATTTGCAGCGCCTCATTGGCAACATTAAAGCAGCTATCGGTAACAAAGCGTTTGGCCATGGCCGATTTGCGGGTCTTTTGCGGGTCGCCCTCATCCAAAGATTTGGCCGCCTGATAAAGCATCAGCCGCGCCGCTTCCAAATCGGTTGCCATATCGGCCAGCTTAAATTG
>CBFIHY010000210.1:0-1728 GCA_965662315.1 Alphaproteobacteria bacterium | reverse complement strand
CGCGTTTGGGCTTTACGAAAGCGGAAACCGCGTTGACGGAATGGTTGGTGCGCGAGCATTTGGTGATGAGCGATACGGCGCAAAGACGCGATTTATCAGACCCGCGCACGATTGAAGATTTTACTGCCATGGTGCAAAGCCGCGAGCGGTTGGACCATCTTTTTGTGCTCACTGAAATTGATATTAAGGCGGTCGGGCCCGGCGTATTTAACGGTTGGAAAGCACAGCTATTGCGCGAATTGCATGCTGAAACGGCGGCGCGTCTCAACACAAAAGGCACGCTGGTGGCACGCGGCGAACGGGCGGAAGCGGCCAAAACCGCGTTTGCGCAAAGCTTGGATAAGGGCTGGAACAGCAAAAAAATCAATAGCTATATAAGCCGGCATAGCGATGCTTATTGGCTCAGCTTTCCGCTCGACGCGCAAGTGCATCACGCCAATATGATGGCGGAGATGGAGGCTGACAATGCCTCGGTTTTGCTGGAAGTGTCGGCGGATAAATTGCGCGATTGCTCGGAAATCACCTTGATTTGCCAAGACCATCCGGGACTGTTTGCCCGCCTTGCCGGTGCCTGTGCGGTGGCCGGGTTGACGATTTTGGATGCGCGTATCACCACCACGCGAGACGGCATGGCGATTGACGGTTTGCATGTGGCGCGTGCCGATGCGCCGGGGCCATTGGATGCCAGCCAGGCCAAACGCACGCATCAAGTGATTATGGATGTGTTGGCCGGCCGTCTGATGGTGCCTGAACGTTTGGGCATGGAACGCGCCAAACCGGCTTTGGAGGCATTTGATTTGACCCCGCAAGTCAGTTTCTCAAATAAATTATCGGATGAAGCCAGCGTCATTGAAGTGAGCGGGCTGGACCGGCCGGGCCTGCTTTATGCGCTGTTGCGCGCGCAATATGATTTGAACCTATCGGTGATTGCGGCGCGTGTTGCGACATTTGGCGAGCGTGCGGTGGATGTTTTTTATGTGACGAATTTAGCCGGTGGGCAGATTAAATCGGCGCCACGCCAGAAAAAGCTGAAAGATATTTTGGCCGCGGTGATCGATGATCCGCTAGCCGCCGCGCAGCCGAAACATCCAAGTCGAAAGAATAATAAATCGGAGGCCGCTTAATGGCCAAGCGCAGCGGCTCGCTTTTGGGCAATGCGCTGACTGTCGGCAGCGCGACCATGGCCAGCCGCATAAGCGGGTTTTTTCGCGATATATTTTTAGCGGCGCTTTTGGGTGCCGGACCTTTGGCGGAAATTTTTGTCATTGCTTTTCGCTTGCCGAATTTATTTCGCCGGCTGTTCGCGGAAGGCGCATTTAATGCCGCCTTTGTGCCTTTATTTACCGAAAAATTGACACAAGACGGGCAGCCCGCCGCCTTGGCCTTTGCCGCACGCATTTTGGCCGTTCTGGCCGCCGCTTTAACGCTTTTCACCCTATTGGCGGAAATTTTCATGCCTTATCTGGTGCTGGCTTTGGCGCAAGGTTTTGCCGGCGATGCAGCAAAATTTGAGCTGGCGGTTTATTATGCGCGCATCAGTTTCCCCTATCTGATTTTCATGTCGCTCATGGCGCTGTTTGCCGCCATGCTGAACGCGGTCAGCCGTTTTTTGGCCGCCGCTTTGGCGCCGGTTTTATTAAATCTTGTGTTGATTTCAGCAATGGGATTGGCGGCGCTGCAAAATATTCCGGCCGGTGACACAAGATTGCTGGATTATATTATCGGCGC
>CBFIHY010000209.1:0-1738 GCA_965662315.1 Alphaproteobacteria bacterium | reverse complement strand
TCTTGGCCTCGAAGAAGGCGCTGATGCGGACGAGATTGAGGCGGCGTATAAAAATTTGATTGTCAAAAACCATCCTGACCAAGGCGGGTCTGATTGGTTGGCAGCGCGGCTGAATGAGGCGCGCGATTTTTTACTTAAAGATTAAGGCGCGATTGGCATGCAATTCGGTGTCACATTGCGCAGCTTGTCACACAGCGCATAGGCTTGCGGCTCTGATAAATTGGCAAAGCGCGCGCGATAAAACCGCTTTCCATTGCGCTCTATTTTCTCAGTATGCGCTTTGGCTTGGCTCAGTTGCGTGCCAAGCACGCGCTGCACGCGCTTGATTTGACTTTCGGCATGATTGGAGGCGACAAACGCCCCGACTTGGATTTTCCAATCGCGGCTGCCGACACTGTCCGCGTCTGATTTCAATACCAGTTTTTCCGGCGCTTTCATCAGCCAGCCGGAAGCGGTTTTCAGTTTTGTTTTTTCGATATCATAACCGGCAAATGGCGTTGCACGCGGCAGGCTGCGCTCAGCCAGAGAGGTCACATGGCGGTCGCGCGCTTGCGGTGACGTGCCGCCCAGAATGATAATAATGACGCGCTTGCCGTCGCGTTGCACGGCGGTGGCGATATTATAGCCGGAGGCACGAATATAACCGGTCTTCATGCCCATTGTGCCATAGAGGCGGGTCAGCAAATGATTATGGCTGGTATAGGTGCGGCCTTTATATTCAAACTCGCGACTGCGCCACAAAGCCTCGAAATGCGGAAACCGCTCAAGCAACAGATTGGCCAGCCGCGCCATATCGCGGGCCGTGGTTTGCTGTCGCCAATGATACAGGCCCGACGCATTGGTAAAGCGCGTATCATAAAGGCCAAGCTGGCGTGCCTTGCCGGTCATGCGGCGGGCAAATTTTTCTTCCGAACCGGCAATATGTTCGGCAATGGCAGTGGCGACATCATTGGCCGATTTTACGATGAGCGCATGAATGGCGGTTTGCGCGCTAATGCTTTGTCCGGCGCGCAGGCCCAATTTACTGGCCGGTTGCCGCGCAGCTTTGCGCGAAACGCGAATCTTGGTGGTCGGCTTTATGCGCCCGTTTTCAATTTCATCGAGCATCATATAGACGGTCATCATTTTTGCCAGGCTGGCCGGATAGCGTTGTTGATTGGCACGATATTGGTGCAAAGTGCGCCCGGTTGTCGCGTCAATAACAATCGAAGAGAACGGGGCAGAGTGGCTTTCAACAGGAAAAAGCGTGCATAAACATATGCTTAGTGTAAATGAAAGCCTGAAAAACATAACGCGTGAATCGCCCATAATGAAAACAGTTTACCGCTATAGAGTTGTTTTGGGAACGCTGCCGATTACATAGTTAAGAAGAGTAACCTTGATGCACTTGCCGTTACTTGAGTAACATATGGATGCGATGATTTTTTTGACGAACATGCAGGATAAAAAAACCGACGGGAATGACGGCGACGGCACCGGCACGGTCACACTGACGCGCACCAAAACCAAGAAACCGTCAATGTATAAGGTTCTCATTTTGAACGATGACTACACACCGATGGAGTTTGTCGTTTATGTTTTGCAGCGTTTTTTTTCAAAAAGTGCCGAAGATGCAACCAAAATCATGTTGCATGTACACCAGAATGGGGTCGGTATTTGTGGCGTATTTACATATGAAGTTGCAGAAACAAAAGTAACGCAGGTTATGGATCTGGCACGGCAGCATGATCACCCGCTG
>CBFIHY010000208.1:0-1739 GCA_965662315.1 Alphaproteobacteria bacterium | reverse complement strand
CATCTACTGACATTGATTAGCCTTATATTGGAAATCACTTTTCGTGAAGTTGGCCGGAAACTAGCAAAGGCGGTGCTAACGCGCAAGCGGAGGAAAGCGCGCAATATGACTTTCCCCGCCGGTCATGCTATGCACAGCGCATGATATCGGTTGAGACCCCCAGCGCGCTTATCGCCGCTCTCGAAAGCGGCCAACGCCTTATGGGCTTGGATTTGGGCAGCAAAACCATCGGCTTGGCGCTGGGCGATAGCGACCATAAAATCGCCACGCCGTTTGACACAATAAGACGCAAGAAGTTCGGCATTGATGCGGCCGCTTTGGGCGAGATTATCAAGGCCGAAAATATTGGCGGTTTGGTGATGGGCCTGCCGCTGAATATGGATGGCAGCGAAGGCCCGCGGGTGCAGGCCACACATGCGTTTTTGCGCAATCTTGAGCGATTGCCGGATTTCCCGAAACTACCGGTTTTGCTATGGGATGAACGGCTGTCTACGGCCGCCGTGGAGCGCACTTTATTGGAAGCCGATACCAGCCGCGCCAAACGGGCCGAAGTTATCGACAAAATGGCCGCCGCCTTTATTTTACAAGGGGCGATAGACGCGCATTACGGCGTGTAACCTTTCAAAAAACCGCAGAATATGCTAAGAAAGTCTTAATAAGAAAAACAAGGTCGTGCCGCATGGCAATGATTAAGACTCTTACAGTTCTGACAATTTGCACTCTCATTCTCGCCGCATGTGGCGGTGGAGGCAGTGGTAGTGGCATTAATGGCATTGGCAGTCTCATTAGCAGCGGCGATAGCGGCGGCGATGGTGGCGGCGATGGTGGCGATCGCACTGAGAGCACCGTCACGTTTACAAGTTCCACAACACCGGCGCCAAAAAGCAGCTATGCCCGCGCCATGGCAGCTTTAAAGCAAAACTTGTTAAGCGCGCGATTTGTTGATTTGAACGCCGAGCGCGAAGATGGTTATCGCAAGGCAACAGGCCAAGAAATCCTTAATGATGACCCGCAAGCCTTCCGACCGATTAGAGACACAAACGCCAAGGCGGCTTGGCTGCTTGGATGGACAGGTGACGACGTGGGAATCGGCATTGTTGACGGATTTAGCGTCAAGGACATTCCCGTTGATGGTAACGTCGTGACACATGGCGAGGCGGTTTCATTCGTCGCGCAGCAAATCGCCCCCGAGGCAAGCATCGCAACACGCTCATTGACCTTTGGCTGTAATCGACCTGCCGGGCAATTTGAGCGCCAAGTTGAGACCGGCAACAGGTTTTTTGAGGCCAACGGCTATCACATCGTCAATAATTCTTGGGGTGCTGATCGCTATTTTGAAAGCGATTGCCTCGGTAGCCCAGAACCGCATCTTTTACCGGCGGATACATGGAACGCCCTTATTGCCAGTGAAAAGCAAGACCCGTCCAGCAAGCGCATGATTGTTCCAATATCAGATGATAACGCTTATAGCGCCAATATATTGTTCATTTTCGCCGCCGGAAATGACGGACAAAAATGTTTTAACGGCATCGGCGCATGTAATTTGCTTGCCGCCGCCATCGATTCCATGCGCCAAGATGATGGTGTCAAAGATGCCGGTGAGCGGGTTTTATTCGTCGGCTCACTCAGCGATGCGTCATTCGGCACAGATAGAAAATTACTGGCGCCTTATTCCCATCCGGCCGGTGACATGGTGAATGATTTCATTGTCGCGCATGACGATATTTTCAATGCCGGCG
>CBFIHY010000207.1:0-1757 GCA_965662315.1 Alphaproteobacteria bacterium | reverse complement strand
GTTTTTGCAAGACGGCATGAATGTTGTGGTGGAAAGCCATGAAGGCAAGCCGATCGGCATTCGCTTGCCCGACCAAGTGACACTGGAAATCACTGAAACCGAAGCCGTGGTCAAAGGACAGACCGCAGCCTCCTCCAACAAGCCGGCCATTTGCAATAATGGCGTGCGCGTGATGGTGCCGCCATTTCTTGAGGTTGGCGATAAAATCATCGTTGATACCAATGAAGTGACTTATTTGAAGCGGGCCGACTAATGGCACAATCACCGGCGATGAATGTCATGCGCGCTGCGGTCGAAAAGGCCGGACGTGCGCTGCGCCGCGATTTCGGCGAAGTGGAAAATCTGCAAGTATCGAAAAAAGGCCCCGGCGATTTCGTCAGCCAAGCCGATTTGAAAGCCGAGAAAATTCTTTTTGAAGAATTATCAGAAGCGCGGCCGGGCTATGGTTTTTTAATGGAAGAGCGCGGCGTCATTGAAGGTTCAGACGCCACCCATCGCTGGATTATCGACCCGCTTGACGGCACAACAAATTTTCTGCACGGCATTCCGCATTTCTCCATTTCAGTGGCCTTGGAGCGCGACGGCACATTGGTTGCCGGTGTGGTTTATAACCCGATTACCGATGAATTGTTTTTCGGCGAACGCGGCCAAGGGGCTTACGGCCCCGGCGGACGCTTGCGGGTTTCAGGCCGCACAGATTTATCGGAAACGGTGATTGCGACCCGCTTTGCCTATAAGTCGCCGGACGGGTTTAAGAAACCGGCACCGGAAATTGAAAAACTATTGCCAAAAGTGGCCGGGCTTCGCAATTTCGGCTCCGCCGCCCTCGACCTCGCTTATGTCGCCGCCGGACGCTTCGACGGCTATGTCGAATTCGGGCTTGAAGCTTGGGATTTGGCAGCCGGCATTGTTTTGGTCAGAGAGGCCGGTGGCATGGTGTCGGATGAAAGCAATCGCCAAAAAATGCTGGAAAGCGGCAATTTTGTGGCCGGTAATGAAACCGTTCACGCGGCGCTTTTAAACAGCCTGTAAGCTTCTAACTTATTATTCAGCCGCTTCACGCCCAAATTGCAAATCGGCAAGCCGCGCATAAAGCCCGTCTTGCGCCAGCAATTCAGCATGCTTGCCGGTAGCGGTAACTTTGCCGTTTTCCATCACGATAATCCGGTCGGCTTTCAAAATCGTCGCCAGCCTGTGCGCAATCACCAAAGTGGTGCGCCCTTCCATCAAATGGGTAAGCGCCTTTTGAACCAGCGTCTCGCTTTCCGCATCCAGCGCACTTGTCGCTTCATCCAGCAGCAATACCGGCGCGTCACGCAAAATTGCCCGCGCAATGGCAATACGCTGACGCTGGCCGCCCGACAGCGTCACACCGCGCTCGCCCAATTCGGTTTGGTAGCCTTGCGGCAGGCGGGTAATGAACTCATCGGCTTGCGCCGCTTTTGCCGCTTCAATAACTTCCGCCTCAGCGGCATCAGGCCGCCCGAAGCGAATATTATCCATCACCGTTTTGGCAAATACGACAGTCTCTTGCGGCACCACAGCCAGCGCACCGCGCACGGTTTGTGGGGTCATTTCGGGAAGCGCCACGCCATCAATGCTGATAGCGCCGCCTTGCGGGTCATAGAAGCGCGATAAAAGCTGAAACACGGTCGATTTACCGGCCCCTGATGCGCCGACCAAGGCGACCGTCTCGCCCGGTGTCACCTGCAGGGAAAAACCGCTCAGCGCAGAAATTTCAGGCCGTGTCGGATATT
>CBFIHY010000206.1:0-1776 GCA_965662315.1 Alphaproteobacteria bacterium | reverse complement strand
TGGCCGATTTACTTTTGCGGCTTGAAGCCGGACTTGCTTATGACGATATTTTGGCCGCCGGCCATTTGCAGCCGGTTCTGTCGCGCCGCGAATTGGCTTTGCTGGCCTTGCATGGGGCGATGGGTATTCCGACCGAGGCGGCATTGGCGCTGCAATTTAACGGCTGGGTTGCGATGTTGAGCCCGCCAAACAAAACCGGCGCGTATCGCGACATGATGGATTGGCTGGCCGAAAATGCCGCCGGATTGGTGCAGATATCTGAAGTGCCTTTGGCATTGGCCGGCGACACCACTTCTGACGCGATTTTGTCTGACACAATATTGACTGACATTGCTGCCGCTTTGGCGAGCGGCCGCTTGGATGATGCGGCGATAAATATGGGGCGTTTATTGCGGCAATTGGAAAGCGGCGAGGCGTTTCCGCCAAGCCAGCTTGCCGCCTTACAAGCGGTCTATGATGACACGCGGGCGGCGGCTGAATTGGCACCGCTCTTGGCCAAGCTGAAGCGCGATTATATTTCAGGCGCGCGGCCATGAATATGGGAGGGCAAAAATGATCCGCCTGTTATTGGTCTTGACCGGCTTTTTGGCTTTAACCTCTTTGGCCGCTTTGCTGGCCAATTTGCCGGGCACGGTGGTGATTGCTTTGCCCGGTTATCAGCTGCAGGCCAGCCTGCCGGTTTTGGCCGGATTGTTTTTCGCCGCCTTGATTATTGCGACCGGCTTCTTGTTTATCATCTCTGCCCTTTGGCAATGGCCGACGCATATGCGGGCCAAGCGCGCGGCGCAAAATCGGCAAGCGGCTGAGCAAGCCATGGCCGGCGGGTTGATGGCTTTGGCGCGCGGCGATAGCGCGGCGGCGGTTGAAGCGACCCGTCAGGCGCGGCGCAAATTACCGCAAGCGGCCTTGCCGCGCTTGCTGGCCGCGCAAGCCGCGCTGATGGATGACCGCCCCGATGATGCGGCGGCCAATTATCACGCCATGCTTTCTGAGAACATGCCAATGGCGCAAAAATCTCTGGGGCTGGAGGGCTTGTATCATTTGGCCCGCGCCAAAGGCGATGTTGAGGCGGCGGGCACTTATGCGCTGCAGGTTTTGGAAGTCGATCAAAAAGCCCTTTGGGCGTTGGAAGGGCTGACCGCGCTATCGGTGCAAATCGGTGATTGGCAAGCGGCGGAAAATTGGTTGCGGCGGTGTGGCCGCGCCGGTGTGCCGCGCGCGCAAGTCAAACAACGCCGCGCCGTATTGGCGTTGGCTGAGGCGCAAGATTTATTGAGCGATAGCGATCCGGCGGCGCAATTGGCAGCTTCTGAGCGGGCTGAAAAAGCCGCTGCGCTGGATGCCAAATTAGTGCCGGCCGTGGCGATGGCGGCGCGCTTGCAAATGAAAAACGGCAAACCGAAGCAAGCGCAAAAATTGCTCAAGCAAGCATGGAATAAAACCCCGCATCAAATATTGGCCGAAGCGTGGCTTGAATGTAATGCCGACCAGCCGGTGGCCGGACGGATGCGCGCGGCCAGTCAATTTATCGGGCGCCATAAAACGCATGAAGAAGCGATTATGTTGCGCGCGCGCATTGCGCTGGCCGCCGGTCGGTTTCGCCAAGCGGCGGCTTTGCTGGGCGGCTTGATAAAGGACCCATCCAATAAGGCGTCTCATAATGCGCCTGATAATGCGCCTGATAATGGGCCCGATAATTTTATTGGCGTGGAAGACGCGCCGCAGCGGCTTTGTCTGCTGATGGCGGAGGCTGAAAGCGGACTTGAAAATGAAACC
>CBFIHY010000205.1:0-1785 GCA_965662315.1 Alphaproteobacteria bacterium | reverse complement strand
ATAGGCGCGAGTGGCTTTTGCGTCACGATAAGCTTCATCATCTTCATTCTGTCGGGCAATGCTCTCATCTTCATAAGAATCTGCATAACCCGCAGTTTCTTGATTGAGGTTCATCGTCGCCAAAGAAAAGCGATAGCCGGTGGCGCCGCTTTGCCAGGCGGTTTCAACCCGCGCTTTTTGCTGCGCAAAATATTGATTGGCACGATAGCCTTCGGTCTCGCCGTTTAAATCCAGCGTCACACGGCTCATGAAATTGCCATGCTCTTGCGCCGATTGCAGTTTCACCGCATGGCGGCCATAAGAACCGGCGGCGATATCGGCACTGCTGCCGCTTTCATCCAGCGGCGCGGCAATGAAATTAACCAGACCGTGCACGGCGTTGGAACCATAAAGGGCTGAGCCCGGCCCGCGCACCACTTCTACTGAGCCGCCATTTTGCGGCATTGCATCCATCAGCGCATTGACATTGGCAAAGCCCGGCGCGCGCATGGGAATGCCGTCTTCGAGATAAAGGAAAGAACCGGCACCGGCTCCACCGACCAATACGGGCGAGCGAATGGCGGTCAAATGCTCTTGCCCGCTGCCGCGATGAATATGCACGCCGGGCGCTTTATTCAGCAATTCAACCGGAAACAGATTGACGCTTTCACTCGGGTCGAGCGTGGCAATATTGCCCGGATTATCGATGCGCAAGCTGTCGCTGCGGGTGGTGGTTACGACCACCTCATCAAGCACGGCGGTTTGCGCCATGGCCGGAACAAGTGCCGTTGTGGTGAATAAGGTGGACGCCACTAAAGCGGCGCTCAATGTAATGTTCTTGGTTGTTACGTTTTTGTGCATCACTGCCTCCCAAAGGGTTAGGCAGTACCTAACCGCAATAAATCCAAAACTCGGATAAGGCCCGTCGGTTTGCCCTCCTCGCAAACAAACAGGCACTGAATTTTGCTTTCTTGCATTAAGCTTAGGGCCTCGGCAGTCATTTTGTCACCCGAAATAACCTGCGGCGCGGCGGTCATAATGTCGCCGGTGGTTTTGCTGAGCAAGCCATCATCCATATGACGGCGCAAATCGCCATCGGTGATGATACCGCTCAACGCGCCTTGCGCATCGACAATGCCGAGACAGCCGAAACCTTTTTCGGTCATCAGCAAAACCGCCTCATCCATTTTCATATCAGCCGCCGCCAAGGGCAAGGCATCGCCCTGATGCATAATATCAGCAACGCGGCTGAGGCTGGCACCAAGCTTGCCGCCCGGATGAAAGTTTTTGAAATCGGCGGCAGAGAAATTGCGCCGCTCCAATAAGGCGACAGCCAGCGCATCACCCAAAGCCAATTGCATGGTGGTTGAGGTGGTCGGGGCCAAACCGTTCGGGCAAGCCTCTTCAGCTTTCGGCAAAGTCAGGCAAATCGTCGCCGCTTGCCCCAGCAGACTGTCTGCGCCTGAGGTAATGGCAATCAAAGGAATGTCAAAACGCTTGGTGTAATTCAGCAGGCTGGCCAGCTCTTGTGTGCCGCCCGACCAGCTAAGCGCCAGCACTACATCGCTTTTGGTAATCATGCCCAAATCGCCATGACTGGCTTCTGCCGGATGAACGAAATAGGCCGGTGTGCCGGTTGAGGCCATGGTGGCGGCGATTTTATGGCCGATATGGCCGCTTTTGCCCATGCCGGAAATAATCACCCGGCCTTTGGTTTCGGCCAATAATTCAATGGCGGCAATAAAATTATCGCCTAGTGCATCGGCCAATTGGGTTAGGCCCGACGCCTCAGCGGCCAGTGTGTTG
>CBFIHY010000204.1:0-1796 GCA_965662315.1 Alphaproteobacteria bacterium | reverse complement strand
TTTTATCATTCGGTCAAAGTTTCGAGGTGTCGAGAAATTTGACGGTTGAGGCCGATGCGCATCTCAGCTTCAGCCATTTGGCGGGTATGGAAAACAGCTTGGTGCGCGGGGCAGAAAAGGCTGTGGCCTCGGCTTTCGATATTGGTATCAATTACGGGGCGTTTAATGCCGAGCTGAGCCAGCCGACTTACTTTGAATCCGGTGAGTTAAGCTTGCGGCTACCATATAAGCGTCTGCAAAGCGGCGAGGTTGAGTTTAAGGACACGGACATAGCATTGCGCGGTGAGACGCGGCCCTTATCACTATCGCTTAGCTATGATCATCGCTTCGGCACATTCGGCTTGCGGGCCGAAAAGCTGACAGATGTTCCGACCCATTATGGCTTTGCCTGGCGGTATGAATATTAGTCATTGAGCAGTTTTGCTGCATCCATGGCGAAATAGGTCAAAATGCCGTCAGCACCGGCGCGCTTGAAAGACATCAGACTTTCCATGATAACGCGGTCGCGGTCGAGCCAATCACGCTCAATCGCTCCGGCCAGCATGGCGTATTCGCCCGATACTTGATAAGCGAAAGTCGGCACGCCGAAACTTTGCTTACAGCGGCTGACAATATCCAGATATGGCATGCCCGGCTTAACCATCACCATATCCGCGCCTTCTTCAATATCCAGCGCGATTTCTTGTAATGCTTCGTCGCTATTGGCCGGGTCCATTTGATAAGTTTTCTTATCGCCCTTGAGGCGGTCACCGCTGCCGACTGCATCGCGAAACGGGCCATAAAAAGCCGACGCATATTTGGCGCTATAAGCCATAATCAGCGTGTCGTGATGCGCTGCCGTTTCCAACTCATTGCGAATGGCGGCAATGCGTCCATCCATCATATCGGATGGAGCAATAATATCGCAGCCTGCCGCCACCTGATTGAGTGATTGTCCGACAAGCACTTCAACCGTTTCATCATTTAAAATCGTCTCGCCATCCAGCAGCCCGTCATGCCCATGCGCGGTGTAAGGGTCGAGGGCGACATCGCATAAAATGCCAATTTCAGGCACGGCATCCTTAATCGCCCGCGTGGCACGGCAAACCAGATTATCGGGGTTCAGCGCTTCTTGCCCATCATCAGAGCGTGCCACATCAGGGGTGTTGGGAAACAGCGCAATTACCGGAATGCCCAAATCGCGCGCTTGCTTGGCCGCTTTGACGGCCAAATCAATACTCAGTCGCTCAACGCCCGGCATAGAGGCTACAGGCTCAGTCACATTATCGCCTTCAATAATGAAAATCGGCCAAATGAGGTCGTTCACTGACAATAGGTTCTCAGTGACCAATCGACGCGACCAATCGGCTTGGCGCAGGCGGCGCATACGGGTAGCGGGGAATGCCCTGTTCGTCATGCTTGTGATGTCCTTCTCATTTCTCTCAATTACATAGCCCGACTATAGCCTAGGGGCAATCTTTGCCTTATATTTGCGCCAGTTAAATCGTAATCAAGTCATGCGCCTCGGGAGGGCGAGCTATGCTTAATGAAGATCAAATCGCCATTCAGGACATGGCTCGCAATTTTGCGGCTGACCGTATGGCGCCGTTTGCCATGCAATGGGATGAGGAAAAGTACTTTCCGGTCGATACTTTGCGCGAAATGGCCGGACTTGGTTTTGCCGGTATTTATCTTCAAGAGGAGCATGGCGGCTCGGGCCTCTCGCGGTTCGATGCGGCGTTGATTTTTGAGGCACTATCGGGCGGCTGCACATCAACCGCGGCTTTTATGACCATTCATAATATGGCCAGCTGGAT
>CBFIHY010000203.1:0-1835 GCA_965662315.1 Alphaproteobacteria bacterium | reverse complement strand
ATCGACCGCCTATCCGGTCTCGGTGGCTGATTTAAGCAGCCGACCAAACGGATAATTTATTCAGCCGCTTTTTTCGTATCTGCCTTATCAGAGAAAACCGCAGCGCGGCCTTCCAATTCGGCTTTAACCGCCTCAACTTGGTTCGGATAGCCGATAATATCGTCCTGCAAGGCACTTTCCAGCAACAGTGTTTCGGCAACAAAACGGTCAGCCGGTTCGTTGAACAAACGCTTAGTGCCACGAATGGCATCAGGGTTGCGGGCGGCAATGGCAGCCGCTGTTTCCAGCGCAGCGTCAATCGGGTTCTCTGTGATGCGGGTCAAAAAGCCGTGCTCATAAGCTTCATCGGCTTCAAAAATCCGTGCCGTGAAAGCCAGTTCTTTGACAATGTCTTCGCGCGCCACACGGGTCATCACATGGGTTGTGCCCATATCCGGCACCAGCCCCCAGCGGCTTTCCATGATTGAAAATTTCGTACCCGGTGCGGCGTAGCGAATATCTGCGCCCATATATAGCTGAAAGCCACCGCCAAGCGCAAAACCTTGCGCTGCAGCAATCACCGGCACGTCCAATTCGCGCCAAGCAAAAGCAACTTTTTGCGGGCGATTGGCCAAGCCATGCGTGCGTTCCACCAGTTTCACACGTTGTTTACCCTCAGTGACACCGGCGTCTCCGCCTTCAGCCATTTTGGCAAAATTTCCCATATCCAAACCGGCGCAAAAAGCGCGCCCTTCGCCGGACAGCACAACAACCCGCACAGAGCTGTCGGCGTTTATCCGCTCGGCACATTCAATGAGCGCATCCATCATGTCATTATCAAGCGCGTTCATTTTATCGGCGCGAATGAGATGCGCGTGCGCAATATGGTTTTCAATCTTCAAATCAATGCGGTTTTCCATCGGTTCTCTCCTTTGATGGTTCGCTGATATTCTATAAGGCGGTGTCGGCGCGATAGGATTAATGCCGCGCCATAAACGCCTGATGGGAAAAAGCATAGACCGCATGAGCGGTTTTGTCAGGAGAAAATTCGCCATTCGCTCGATAGGCTTTTTCTGCCAAAGTTTCGGGTTTGAGGCCTTGATGCGATGCGGCGGCAAATAATGCCGTGGCAAATGCGCAATCGGTCTCGGCCCCGCGCTTTATGGTTACCGCCAACATATCGGCCAGCATTTGGCAGAAAAAATCGCTTTCGCCGCCGCCGCCCAATATGTGTAAGGCGTCAGGGCGATGGCCAAGCTTGGCGGTCATATCGTGCCAAATCGCGGTCAATACATGCCCGACCCCTTCATAAGCGGCCCGCGCCATCGCGCTTTGGTCATGGGCGCGGGTCAAGCCATGCCAAGAGGCGCGTAAATCTGCATCCCAAAACGGCGCCCGTGCGCCCGATAAATAGGGATAAAAATGCAGCCCTTCAGCGCCCGGCGCGGCGGTGGCCGCGGCCGCTTCAAAACCGGTGCCCTTAAGCGTTGGGGTGAAGTTTTGCCGCACAAACTCAATCGCGCCCATGCAATCGCTCATGCCGGCGGCGTGATAAGACAGGCCATCGACAATATGCGGATAATAAGAGACCGGCGGAAAACTGTCGGGCTTGTCCGTGGTAAAGGAAATCACCCCGGCAGACGCCAATTTGAGACTGGCGGTTTCGCCCTGCAGCGGCGCGGCGCACAGCCATTCCATCGAGGTATCAATCGCCCCTTGATAGACCGGCACTTCAGGCAGGGAAAAACGTTCTGCCGCTTTTTCGCTCACCGTGCCGCAGGCTTGTCCGATATCGATAAGCTTGGGAAAGGCGGCGCTTTTGACACCGCTTAACGCAATCAGCGCATCGTGCCATT
>CBFIHY010000202.1:0-1838 GCA_965662315.1 Alphaproteobacteria bacterium | reverse complement strand
CAGTCGGGCGCGTGATTTATCGCCGGATGAATTATTACAACGCGGCTTTGGTGCAACCGAACAAGAGCGTCAGGCCAGCTTCTGGACGACCGGCGGTTTGGCAGCGGTTCATTCGGAAGGTCGCTCGCGAGAAGAAATCTTTGATGCGATTAAACGGCGCGAAACTTATGGCACAAGCGGCGCGCGGATTTTGCTTTGGTTCAATACCAAAAAAGGCGTGCCAATGGGCGGCACGACCAAGCAATCAAGCTCGCCCGTGTTTGAAGTCAAAGCGGTTGGCGCCCATAAACAAAAACCGGGCTGTGCTGATGAAACCGTTGACGCCCTTGGTGCCGACCGCATTCAGAAGCTTTGCGCCAATGAATGCTTCAACCCGTCAAATGAGCGGATGAAAATTACCCGCTTTGAAGTGGTGCGCATTCGCCCTCAAATCACCAAAGGCGAAGATGTCGACAATCTGATTGAAGACCCTTGGAAAGTCATCCCGTGTAACGATAGCGGCAATGGTTGTCAGGCGACATTCAGCGACCCTGAATTTGCCGGCAGCGACCGCATGGCAACCTATTATGTGCGGGCCATTCAAGAGCCGTCAGAGAAAATCAACGCCGATAATTTGCGCTGCACATATGATGATGAAGGTAATTGTTTGGAAGTAAATATTTGCTATGGCGATGACCGCACGGCGCGTGATGATGATTGCCTCGGCGAAGTTGAAGAACGCGCTTGGTCGTCACCGATTTATGTCGAGCACGTAAACGGCAAATAATCAGAGCGGCAATATGCTGACCACGTCGCCAATGTCGGCAGGGTAGGCATTGGGCGGACGGCGCAACAAGCAATTGGCTTCTGCAAAAGTGGTGGTCAATGAGCTGTCTTGACGATTGGAAACCGTTACCCGCAGCGTGCCATCATCAGCATGGCTTAATGTGGCGCGAAGAAAGTTTTCGCGCGGGCCATTGCCGCGCAGCGGTTCTGATAAAATTGCTGTCTGCCAATCCATTTGCGTATTTTGCAAATTGCTGAGGCGCTCAATCAATGGCTTCAAAAACAGGCGCGCCGTCACCATGGCCGATGTCGGATTGCCCGGCAGGCCGAGGGCGAGGGCGCTATCGGCTTTGGCAAACCAGCAAGGCTTGCCAGGCTTAACGGCAATTTTTTCAAATATCGAATGAAAGCCGAGGCCGTAAAAAACCTCTTTCGCATAGTCGTAATCGCCAACCGATGCGCCGCCTATCGGCACGATAATATCCGGTTGTTCGAACGCCTGCACGGCTTCGGTGAAGCGCGCTTTATCATCAATGGTAACGGTTGCGGCAATCAATTCGCCACCCCAGCTTTCGATCATCGCGCCGAGTGCAATCGAATTGCTGTCGGGGATTTGCAAGTCAGTCATCTCGCTACCGGCTGTCACCAGCTCATCACCTGACGCAATGAGCGCAATGCGCGGGCGGCGGAACACGTCAATTTCGGCATGATTGCCATTGGCAATCAGCGCCAAATCGGCAGTGCTCAGTCGCTTGCCTTTGTGCAGTAAAACATCACCGGCGGCGAAATCTTGTCCGGCTTTACGAATATGACGCGCCTCCGCTTGGGTATCGGTAATTGTCAGCTGCGCGCCATCGGCTGCCATATCTTCTTGGATGACAATATGGTCGGCACCTTCAGGCACAATGCCACCGGTAAAAATACGCACCGCTTCACCGGCATTAAATGTGCCGGTAAATTGCCCCCCTGCCGGTGCTTCGCCAATCAGAGAAAAGGTGCCAAGCCCGTCGCTCATATCCGCATGTCGAACAGCATAGCCATCCATCGCTGAAACATTGCGCGGCGGCTGCGTG
>CBFIHY010000201.1:0-1856 GCA_965662315.1 Alphaproteobacteria bacterium | reverse complement strand
ACCTATATTCATGGGATCGGCGACGCCAAAGCGAAGGAAATTTGCGAAAAAGTCGGTATTCCGGCTGAGCGTCGTGTCAATGAATTGAGCGATGCTGACGTCATTCAAATTCGTGAGACGATTGATGCCGATTATCTTGTTGAAGGTGATTTGCGTCGTGAAACATCAATGAATATCAAGCGTTTGCTGGATATGGGCATTTACCGTGGCCTGCGCCATCGTCGTAATCTGCCGGTGCGCGGTCAGCGTACACATACCAATGCCCGCACCCGTAAGGGTCCGGCTAAAGCAATCGCCGGTAAGAAGAAGTAAGGCAGGGGACTGACAGATGGCTACAGAAAAGACACGGGTTCGTCGCCGCGAGCGTAAAAACATCACCGCCGGTGTTGCGCACGTTAATTCGACTTTCAACAATACGCTGATTACCATTTCTGATGCGCAAGGTAATGCCATTAGCTGGTCTTCAGCCGGTTCCATGGGCTTTAAAGGCTCACGTAAATCGACCCCTTATGCGGCACAGGTTGCGGCAGAAGATGCCGGTCGTAAAGCAATGGAACATGGGGTTAAGACCCTTGAGGTAAACGTTCGCGGTCCGGGTTCGGGTCGTGAAAGTGCCTTGCGTGCACTGCAGGCTGCCGGTTTCACAATCACCTCAATTCGTGATGTGACGCCTATCCCGCATAATGGCTGCCGTCCGCCGAAGCGTCGTCGCGTTTAATCGCGTCTTATTGCTGACCGCTTCCGACTGCTGCTTAAAACTAATTTATGAGGTGACATTGTGATCCAAAAGAACTGGCAAGAACTGATTAAGCCGACCAAGCTCGACATTATTCCGGGCCATGATGAAACCCGCGAAGCGCGCATTGTTGCTGAGCCGCTTGAGCGTGGCTTCGGTCTGACTTTGGGCAATGCATTGCGCCGCGTGTTGCTGTCATCCATTCAGGGTGCGGCTGTAACCGGCGTGCAAATCGACGGTGTTTTGCATGAGTTTTCATCTATCGCCGGTGTGCGCGAAGATGTGACCGATATTGTTCTGAACATTAAGAAAATGGCCTTGTCGACAGATGCAGAAGGTCAGAAGCGTCTGACCTTGAGCAAAAAAGGCCCGGGCGTTGTGACTGCCGGTGACATGGAAGAAAACGCCAGCGTGACCATTCACAATCCTGACTTGGTGCTGTGCACTTTGGATGATGGCGCCGAAGTTCGCTTCGAATTTACCATTAATACCGGTGCCGGTTATGTGCCTGCTGAAAAGAACCGCAGCGAAGACGCGCCGATTGGCGTTATTCCGGTCGACAGTCTGTACAGCCCGGTGCGCCGTGTCTCTTACAATGTTGAGAACACACGTGAAGGCCAAGTGCTTGATTATGACAAGCTGACCATGGACATTGAAACCAATGGCACAGTGACACCGGAAGATGCGCTGGCTTTGTCAGCCCGCATTTTGCAAGACCAGTTGCAAAGCTTCATCAATTTTGAAGAGCCGGAAGTGCAGGTTGAAGATACATCAGCCATTGAAGAGACCGGTTTCTCAGCCGCATTGCTGAAGAAGGTCGATGAGTTGGAACTGTCTGTGCGTTCTGCCAATTGCCTGAAGAACGACAATATCGTTTATATCGGCGATTTGATTCAGAAGTCAGAAGGCGAAATGCTGCGGACACCGAATTTCGGCCGCAAATCGCTGAACGAAATTAAAGAAGTATTGGGCGAGATGGGTCTGCATCTGGGTATGGATGTGCCGAACTGGCCGCCGGAAAACATCGAAGAGCTTGCTAAAAAGTTCGAAGATAATTACTAAGGCTCGATTGAGCGTAAAGGAGTGCCGTTATGCGCCACGCAAAAGCAGGACGCAAACT
>CBFIHY010000200.1:484-1861 GCA_965662315.1 Alphaproteobacteria bacterium | reverse complement strand
CTGGGTCGGCTTTGATAATGTCGACCGCGCCTTGGTGCTGATTGCGTGGATTGTTGCCTTCTTCCCGATGCTGACCAATACGGTGCAGGGGCTGCGTGCGGTTAATCCGCAATTACATGATGTGATGAGCCTGTCCGGCGCGCGCTGGTGGCAGCGGCTTTATTATTTGGAACTGCCGGCAGCGCTGCCCTCAATGTTGACAGGTGCTAAAATATCCGGTGGCTTGGCGTTGATTGGCGCGGTTGTGGCCGAATTTGTTGCCGGTTCGGGGGCCAGCACCGGCTTGGCTTGGCGCATTATCGAGGCGGGGAACAGGTTGGAAATAGCCACCATGTTTGCAAGCCTGGCTTTGTTGTCCACGCTGGGTATTGCGCTGTTTTATGCGCTGACTTTCTTGGAATGGCTTTTGCTGCGGCATTGGCACGATAGTTTCCGGCGTTGACCAATCCAGCAATCGCACATTGCATAATCTGTCTTCGCACTGCGCCGGTTGCTTTTCAAAAGCCCCCAACCACATGGCAATCGGCACCGGAATAAACGACAACAGACACAGCAATATTAAAAACCATAAACGCATAACCCACTCCTTTCGGGCGATGCGTCAGTTTCGTGCCGCCACGGTTAATAAACCCCTAAGGGCGGCAAACAATTTATTTACAAGCTATTTTGTATTTATTTTTATTTACCGACATATTGACGTGTAAATTGAAATTGACCATATTCGGCGCATATTTCAGCGCATATATCAGCTAACAGTTTTCAGGAGTCACAATGGCGCAACACGCTGCAAAAGGAGCCCGCTTTCAAGCCGTCACCGCCAATCGATTAAGCGATGGCGAAGTGGTTTATTTATCAGCTGACAATAGCTGGGTTGAAAGCTTCGCACAGGCAGATATTGCTGATGGGGCAGATGCTGCAGAGGCGCTTTTGCACCGCGCCATGCCGGATGATTTTGAAGCCTATGTGCTGGAGCCATATCTTTTTGAAGTGCTGGAAGATGGCAGCTTTTACAAACCGGCCAGTGTGCGCGAAACCATTCGCGCCGCCGGGCCGACTGTGCGGCTGGACCTCGGCAAGCAGGCGGGAGCTTAACCCATGTATCGTTATGACGAATTTGACCATAAGCTTGTCGCCGATCGGGTGAACCAATTTCGCGGGCAAGTTGAACGCCGCGTCTCGGGCGCACTGAGCGAAGACCAATTCAAACCCTTGCGCCTGATGAACGGCGTTTACTTGCAGCTACACGCCTATATGCTGCGCGTCGCCATTCCTTATGGCACGCTGCGCAGCGAGCAAATGCGCATGCTGGCACATATTGCGCGCAAATATGATCGCGGCTATGGCCACTTCACCACGCGGCAAAACATTCAATATAAT
>CBFIHY010000200.1:0-474 GCA_965662315.1 Alphaproteobacteria bacterium | reverse complement strand
TATAATTGGCCGGCTTTGGATAAAATTCCGGACTTGTTGGATGAGCTGGCAACCGTTGAAATGCACGCCATTCAAACCTCAGGCAATTGCATTCGCAATGTCACTTCCGACCAATATGCCGGTGCGGTATCCGATGAAGTCGAAGACCCACGCATCATCTCAGAAATCATTCGCCAATGGTCGACCTTCCATCCGGAATTCACCTATTTGCCACGCAAGTTCAAAATCGCCGTGACCGGCCATGAGAACGACCGCGCCGCCATTAAGCTGCACGATATCGGCATTGTGGTTAAGAAGAACGCGGCCGGTAACATCGGCTATGAAGTGCATGTTGGCGGCGGCCAAGGACGGACGCCTTTCGTAGCCAAAAAAATGACTGACTTCGTGCCAAAGGCCAAATTACTGGCTTATTTGGAAGCCGTGATGCGCGTCTATAATATGCTGGGACGGCGCGATAATAGCTATAAGGCGCGG
>CBFIHY010000199.1:0-1901 GCA_965662315.1 Alphaproteobacteria bacterium | reverse complement strand
CAGCGCATCATAAACCACCTTATCGGCCTGCTTCAGCGCATTGACCGCGTGCAATGTCAGCAGCCCCGGATCACCCGGTCCGGCACCGGCCAACCATACCCAACCGGCGGCAAATTCGGGCATGCCGTCAATTTGAATATCAGGCATGGCCGTGTCGCTCAGCGTCAGGCGGATTATCTCCTGCTGATTTTTATCATCTGCACTCATGGCGCGGTTATAGGCGGTTTTACAGATAGGGTAAATCTGCTATCAGCAGAGACGTTTACTGCTCAGGAGACCCCTCCCATGTTATCGAAGCCGCGTGCCGATTTAAAACCCAATACTGAAGCGTTTGAAAACACCGCCTTGGTTAAGCCGACCGGCTTTCGTGAATATGATGCGCGTTGGCTTTTCCCTGATGAGATTAATTTATCCGGCATGCAGGCACTGGGTTTCGGGCTTGGCAATGTGTTGTTTGATTTACTGGGCGACACCCAACAGCCGCGCATTATTGTCGGGCATGATTTTCGTTCCTATTCGCAAAGCATTAAAATTGCGCTGACCACCGGACTGATGAGCGCCGGTGTGAAAGTGCTGGATATCGGTTTGGCGCTATCGCCGACCGCTTATTTCGCGCAATTCCACCTCGACGCGCCGGCTGTTGCTATGGTCACGGCCAGCCATAATGAAAATGGTTGGACCGGCGTTAAAATGGGCGCCGCGCGACCACTGACTTTCGGGCCGGATGAAATGTCGGCCTTGCGCGATATGGTTTTGGAAAATAAAGGCATCACCCGCAATGGCGGTGCTTATGAGCGGGTTGAAGGGGTGGCGCAAGCCTATAAGGACGATCTGACAGACCGCGCGCCGTTCAAGCGCAAATTAAAAGCCGTCGTCGCCTGCGGTAATGGCACGGCGGGGGCGTTTGCGCCGGATGTATTGAAAGCCTTGGGCATCGATGTGGTTGAGTTGCATTGCGAGCTGGACCACAGCTTCCCGCATCACAACCCCAATCCTGAAGACATGAAAATGCTGCACGCCATGCGCGACAAAGTGCTGGAGAGCGGGGCTGATATCGGCTTTGCCTTTGATGGCGATGGCGATCGTTGCGGCGTGGTCGATAATGAGGGCGAAGAAATTTTTGCCGATAAAATGGGTGTGCTGGTTGGCCGCGATTTGGCCAAACAACATCCGGGTGCGGTTTTTATTGCCGATGTGAAATCAACCGGCTTGTTTATGACTGACCCTGAATTGCAAGCATCCGGCGCGACCACCCAATATTGGAAAACCGGTCACTCTTATATGAAACGCCACACAAATGAGACGGGGGCGTTGGCCGGTTTTGAAAAATCCGGTCACTATTTCTTCAATACGCCGATTGGCCGCGGTTATGATGACGGCATTGTTACCGCTATTGCCATTTGCGATATGCTGGACCGCGCCGAGGGGCAAAGCATGGCTGATTTGCGCCGCTCTTTGCCGGTCACTTACGGCTCACCGACCATGTCGCCCTATTGCGATGATTTGAAAAAATACCAAGTGGTCGACCGCGCCATTGCCCATTTTGAGAAACTGGCGGCTGATGGCGCAACGCTTATCGGCCAGAAAATCCGCGATCTGGTTACCGTTAATGGCGTGCGCATCACGGTTGAAGACGGCACTTGGGGGCTGGTACGCGCCTCTTCCAACAAGCCCGGCTTGGTGGTTGTGGTTGAAAGCCCGACTTCGGAAGAAAATATGCGCGCCATATTTGCCGAGATTGACGGGCTGTTATCCTCTTATGAAGAAGTCGGCGAATACGACCAAAAAATTTAGATAAATATCGCCACCAGCATGCGGCCACCACTGACAATCAGAAAGCCGGCAAAAATCGCATTCAGAGTCTTTTTACTGAGCCGATGTGCCAGACGTGCGCCCAAAGG
>CBFIHY010000198.1:0-1920 GCA_965662315.1 Alphaproteobacteria bacterium | reverse complement strand
TCCTCAATGCAAAGTTAAGCATAAGCCAAATTGTGCCTGCAAGGGTTAAAATTCAATTAAATCAACTTTTTATGACCATCGAATAAGATTGGCGCCCCAGCTCAGCCCGCCGCCCATCGCTTCCAGCATCACCATATCACCGCGCTTTAACCGCCCCGATTTAGCCAGACTGTCGAGCGCAAGCGGAATGGAGGCGGCAGAGGTATTGGCGTGTTCATCAACCGTGATAACGGTTTTCTCAGCCGGTAAACCAATGCGCTTGGCAACCCCATCAATAATCCGCTTATTGGCCTGATGCGGCACAAACCAATCAATATCATCGACACTATAATTATGCGCTGTCAGCAAAGATGAAATCGCATCGGCAATATTGCCGACCGCATGGCGATAGACTTCGCTACCATGCATGCGCAAAACGCCGCTTGTGCCGCTGGTGGACGGGCCGCCATCGACATACAGCAAATCTTTATATTGCCCGTCAGAACGCAAGTAAGAGCCGATAATATGCGGCGCGTTTTGGTTTTCAATTTCGCTCGCTTGCATCACCACGGCACCCGCGCCATCGCCAAACAACACTGCCGTGCTGCGGTCGTTCCAATCAATAATCCGGCTCATGGTCTCAGCCCCGATAAGCAGCGCGCGGTTTACCTGCCCGCTTTCCAACATCGCTGAAACAATACTCATCCCGTAAACAAAACCGCTGCAAACGGCTTGCGTGTCAAAAGCCGCGCCATGTTTCATCTCGAGCTTGCTTTGCACAATCGCGGCGGTCGCCGGAAATGTCAGATCGGGGGTGGTTGTCGCAACGACAACCAAATCAATATCGGCAATTTCCAAACCCGCATCATCAAGTGCCGCGCGCGCCGCTTGCACGGCCAAATCTGATGTTACTTCATCATCAGCAGCGCGATGACGCTGTTTGATACCGGAGCGACTGGTAATCCAATCATCACTCGTATCCAGCGTTTCCGCCAGTTGCTCATTGGTAATAATGGTGGCCGGAAGATAGGCTCCCGTGCCGGTGATAATTGCTTTGCGGAACATTTTTCCCTCCGCGCAGTTTGCATAATCAGTCTAACGACTCTGCCCATGCATCATCAAGCAACGCTTGAATTTTTTCTACGCGGCGGGTGATTTCACCCAACATATCGGCATCTGCCGACTCGATTGCAACTTCAACGGCGGTTGAAAAACCGTCAGCATCAGCGCCGCCATGGCTTTTCACCACAACGCCGTTCAGCCCTAAAAACATGCCCCCATTTGAGGCATTGGGGTCCATCCGTGCGCGCAGGGCCGCAAAGCCACTTTGAGCAAACAGATAGCCGAGCTTGGTAAATAGCGAGCTGCCCATGGCTTGGCGCAAATATTCGCCCATTTGCCGCGCCGTGCCTTCCGCCGTTTTAAGCGCGATATTGCCGGTAAACCCATCAGTGACCACAACATCCACTTCACCGCGACCAATGCCATCACCCTCAACATAACCTTTGAAATTCAGTTCAGAGCGTTCCAAAAGTTCGGCCGCATCTTTCACTTCATCCGTGCCCTTCATTTCTTCCGTACCGATATTCAGCAGGCCGATTTCAGGTTTTTTAATGCCCAACACAGTACGCGCATACGCAGCGCCCATTGTGGCAAATTGGACATATTGCGATGCCGTGCCGCCAATATTGGCCCCGACATCCAGCACCACGCTTTCGCCGCGCACCGTCGGCCAAATGGCAGCAATGGCCGGACGCTCAATGCCCGGCAAAGTGCGCAGAATAATTTTCGACATGGCCATCAGCGCACCGGTATTGCCGGCAGAGACGCAGGCATTGGCCTGGCCCTCTTTAACCGCGTGAATGGCTTTCCACATGCCCGATACTTTGCGCCCCTGACGCAGCGCAACGCTTGGCTTGGCATCCATCGGCACATTCATAT
>CBFIHY010000197.1:0-1922 GCA_965662315.1 Alphaproteobacteria bacterium | reverse complement strand
CGGCGGTCTTCGGTCTCATGGGTGAAGCTTTGCACGGTTTTCATGGCGCTAATGGTTTCGGTTGCATGGCTTGCCGTATCGGCAATGCGGTCTTGGCTGGCGCGTGCCAAACGGCGCACCATGCGGCCAAACACAATCACCGGCACAATCACCGCCGGCAATGTCAGTGCCGCCAAACCGGCCAGTGAGGCGCTGGTATAGACCAACATAATGGCCGAGCCGACAAACATGAATAAATTGCGCAACGCAATGGAGGCCGACGAACCGACAACGGTTTTGATAAGCGTGGTATCGGCGGTCAAACGCGACAAAACTTCGCCGGTGCGGGTTACTTCAAAAAACGCCGGTGATAATGTGGTGATATGATTATAGACCGCGGCGCGCAAATCGGCGGTGACCCGTTCGCCAATCCAAGTGACGAAATAAAACCGCATCGCGCTGGCCAAACCCAACACAATCGCAACCACCAGCATGGCGAGGAAATATCGGTCTATTGAACCGGCATCATCGGCCGAAAAGCCATTATCAATCATGAAGCGCACGGCAATCGGCATCGCCAATGTCGCCGCCGTTGCTGTCAGCAGAGCAATAAAGGCGGCAAATACACGCCCCGGATAACGGGTGATAAACGGCAAAAGCGCCCGCAAGGGCCCCAAGTTGCGCGCTCGAGGCCGTCTTTTGGCATCTTCTTCCATTTGGGCAACCGCTTCTGCGGCATCATTTCGTGACAAGGTCCACGACCCTTTCTTTGTCTCAATAGCTGCGCTTATAGCAAGGGGTTGGCTGCTTCACCAGTGGCCAAATTGACCGCCCCCAAAAGTCCGCCGCTGACTTATTGATTTATCGACGCTTGATTAAGCGACAGATGATTTATCGACTTGCGCGTTCTGCTTCTTCTGTTTATATAAGCGCTCAAATTGAATTGAGAAGGAAAAGGCGATGAAAAAAGATATTCATCCCGATTATCACATGATTACGGTCGCGATGACCGATGGCACAAGCTATCAGACCCGCTCGACCTATGGTGAAGAAGGCACGACGCTGACTTTGGATATTGATCCGACGACGCATCCGGCATGGACCAAAGGGTCGCAAACGCTGGTTGACCGCGCCGGTCGCGTATCGCGCTTTAACAAAAAGTTCGACGGCTTTATCAGCTAATCGGCTTTTGCACTTATTTGAAAAGGGCTTCTGCATCGCTGCGGGAGCCCTTTTTGCTTTCCAGCATCGCTTCAGCGCGGCTGATTTCTGCTTTCAACAAACCAATGCGCGCGGTTAATTCCTCAACCCCTTGCAAGCTTAAATCTTCCTTTTGCAGCTGCTCCAATACGCTGCCTTTCGGTGCCGTGATTTCTTCTTCCATCATCGCCGCTCCCTGCTTAGTGTTTGGCCCAGCATAATTGAAAAAGAGGCACTGATGTCTGAAAATCTACCGCAAGAAATGAACGCCATTGAAATCGGCGAGGATGCAACAACTGACAGCCTGCATTTGGCAAGCCGCCCCCTGCCGCAACCGGCAGATGATGAAATTCTCGTCCGCCTTGCCGCTGCCGGTGTCAATCGGGGCGATTGCGTGCAGCGTATCGGCTTTTATCCGCCGCCGCCCGGTGCCTCTGATATTATGGGGTTGGAATTTTCCGGCACAGTGGTCGCCTTGGGAGCCAAGGTCGATAAATGGCAAATCGGTGACCGCATTGCCGCGCTGGTCGCCGGTGGCGGCTATGCGCAATATGCTTGCGTAAACCAAGCACACGCCTTGCCGGTGCCCGATAATATGAGCTTTACCGATGCCGCTGCCTTGCCGGAAACGATTTTCACCGTCTTCGCCAATGTGTTTGAAGGCGGCGGGTTGAAGCCCGATGAAACTTTATTGGTGCATGGTGGCTCCAGCGGCATTGGCACAACCGCCATTCAAATGGCCA
>CBFIHY010000196.1:0-2019 GCA_965662315.1 Alphaproteobacteria bacterium | reverse complement strand
ATAAAGCACTTGAAGAACTGGATACCAAGGGTCTGATTTACAACGGTGTTTTGGAGCCGCCAAAGGGTAAGGAACCGCCGCCTGATTGGGAGCCAAGCCCACAAACGCTGTTTAAATCAACTGAGTTTGGCGATGATAGCGACCGCGCCTTGAAAAAGTCTGACGGCAGTTGGACTTATTTTGCGCCGGATATTGCCTGCCATAATGACAAGTTCAAGCGCGGCTATGCACAGATGATTGACGTCTGGGGTGCCGACCATATCGGTTATATTAAGCGGATGCAGTCGGCGACGACGGCGATTACCGGTGGCGAAGGCCAATTGGAAGTCAAGATTTGCAATCTGGTAAAGCTGATGCGTGGTGGCGAGCCGGTCAAAATGTCGAAGCGGTCGGGCAGTTTTGTAACCTTGCGCGAAGTGGTTGATGAAGTCGGCAAGGACGCGGTGCGTTTTATGATGCTGACGCGCAAAAATGATGCGCCCTTGGATTTTGATTTCGATTTGGTGAAACAGCAAAGCCGCGACAATCCGGTGTTTTATGTGCAATACGCGCATGCGCGGGTTTGCTCGGTCTTGAAAAATGCCAAGCAAGCCGGATTTGCCGAAGCTGATTTAACCGATGCCGCTTTGGCTGCCGCTGATATGGCGTTGTTGGCCGATGCGGCGGAGATTAATTTGCTGCAACAAATCGGTAATTTCCCGCGTGTTCTGCTGCAAGCGGCTGAGGCAAGAGAGCCGCATCGCATTGCGTTTTATCTCGGTGACTTGGCCGGAGCGTTTCATGCTTTATGGAATGCCGGCAAAGAAAACATAAGCCTGCGGTTTATTCAGGAAGATAATCGCGCGGTAACATTGGCGCGTTTTGCGCTTATTCGTGCAACGGCCTTGACGCTGGCCTCCGGTCTCGACGTTATCGGCGTGACACCGCAGGACGAATTGCGTTAGTCTTTTTAAAAGACCAATGGAGAAACCATGTCGCAAAACGACCCCGGCCAATATGAACAGGATTTCCTCGATAGCGATGTCGATTTGCGCATTGCGCATCCATCGCCCGGGGCCGAAATTTATTCGCGCTCATCTTCTTTCAATCTGCCGTCCTTACGGGCGATTGTAGGGCTGGTCGTAATTGTCGGTACGGCTGTTGCCGGAACTTATTTTGTTGCTTTTCAGCAAGGGCTGGAAGAAGGGCAGCGCAGCCTGCCGCCGGTGGTCTTGGCAGAGAAAACGCCGATTAAAATTCCGGCTGAAAATGTGCCGGGTGGAGTCGCCGTTAAACCGGATGACTTAAACATTTACGGGGTGATGCGTGGTGATGCGTCGCCGGATGCGCGTGCGGCGACGCCTTCCTTGGCTTCTCCGGCAGATAATGCCACCGGCACGATTGAAAGCCTGATTGCCGAAACCGAAGACCCGTTTGAAAAAGCGCTTAATGTGCCGCGCGCCGTTGCCGAAGACGAGACCTTGCCCGCAGGCAACAGCATTAAAGTGCTGGAAGAAAACAGCAATGTGCGGGTTTCACCGCCGCGACCGGAATTGAACCGTGCACCGCGTGTGGCCGCGGCGCCTGTGGTAACGCCGAAAGCCGAACCTCCTCAAGCACGCGCTCCGGCGCCAGCTCCGGCGAGAGCCAAACCGGCTCTGGCTGCGGCGAAGCCTGTCGGCAAGCGCGAAGACTTTATGGTGCAATTGGCTGCATCGCGCTCACGTGCTTTGGCGCGCGGCGTGTATTCAAAATTGCAGGGCAATTATAATGATTTATTGGGTCGTCGAGACCCGCTTATCTTGCGCGTCGATTTGGGCGATAAAGGAATTTTCTACCGCGTTAATGTGCCGGGTTTTGAGAGCCGAAATGCGGCGGCGCAGTTTTGCGCCAATCTGAAATCCCGCGGTCAGGACTGCCTTATCAGAAAGCAGCCTTAATGGCTGATTATGCGCCGGCCATATTCGGCCTGAAAGGCCTCGAGTTTAGCGAGGAAGAAGGCGCGTTTTTTCATGATGTGCGGCCTTGGGGCGTCATTCT
>CBFIHY010000195.1:0-2026 GCA_965662315.1 Alphaproteobacteria bacterium | reverse complement strand
CGGTCGAGCTGGTCTTGCCATCCCCAAGTATTGGGTTCTGATTTAAACAGCCAATAAGCCATATGCGTCTCTTTTTTTGATCGCCTCTGTTTAAGCCGGTTGGCCTAATTTTGTGGCGCAGCAAGCGCGCCCAGCAAATGATTGAAGCGGTGAATTTCTACGGCGCGAAACAGGCCGGCTTTATTATAGGGGTCGTTTTCAACAAACCCTTCAGCGACGGTGCGGTCTTGCGTGTGTAATAGCAATAGCGACCCGATCATGGTGGCGCCGTCATCCGACATTAGCGGACCGCCGACCTCGACATAATCTTGCGTCATCACATATTCCAAATGCGCCTGCCGATTTTCCAAACGCAAGCTTTCACTATCCGGCTTATCCAAACACATCACACAAAACATAGGCCGTCCCCTTTATCGCTCTCGGCTTTTACCGCCGGTTACATTCCAATCTAACATTTTGCGGCCACCAAACAAGGTTTCAAACAAGCTCTTGAAATCGGCGTGGCGCAGCATTGGGCAAATAAAGCGCCCTTAATCGGCATTTTCAGTGGTGAGCGGGCGGGCCAGTAAGTCTTGAATCGCCGTATCAATCGGCACGTTACCGGTCAATATCGCATCAACAGCGGCACAAATCGGCAAATCCAGCGCGTGTTTTTCAGCCAATTGGCGGACCGCCGCGGCGCTCATCGCGCCTTCAGAAACCGAAGAGCGCGTGCCCAAAATATCGGAAAGACGGCGCCCTTCGCCCAAGGCGCGGCCCAATGAAAAATTGCGCGATGTATCGCTGGAGCAAGTTAAAATCAAATCGCCTAGGCCGGACAGGCCGGATAAGGTTTCGGTTTGCGCGCCCAATGCGGCGCCGAGCCTTTGCATTTCGGCAAAGCCGCGCGCGGTTACCGCAGCGCGCGCACTCTGCCCAAGATTTTTACCGGCCACGATACCGCAGGCTATGGCCAGCACGTTTTTCATCGCCCCGCCAATTTCCGCACCGATAATATCGCGTGATAAATAGGGACGAAAACCGGGCGTCGCAATCGCTTCGCTGAGCTTTTGGCCATGCGCGGCATCGGCGCTGGCCAAAGTCACGGCGGTCGGCAAGCCGCGTGCGACATCGGCGGCAAAACTGGGCCCCGATAAAACCGCCAGCCGGTCAGTCGGCCAAATTTCTGCCGCCACATCCGACATTAATTTCAAGCTGTCGCGCTCAATGCCTTTGGCGCATAAAACCAAGCTTGCATGGGCATTATGGCGCGCCAGTTCTTGCATTACCGGTCGGGCAAATTGCGCCGGCACCACCATCAGCACAATATCGGCATCGGCCAATTGCGCCATATCTTGTGTTGCCTGAATATGGCGCGGCAAAGCGACCCCCGGCAAAAACGGTGTATTTTCATTATTTTCGTTTATCGCCGCCACGGTTTCAGCCTCATTGGCCCAAAGCGTCACCGCTTGATGTCGCGTTGCCAGCACGCAGGCCAGCGCCGTGCCCCAAGCGCCGGCGCCGAGTACTGCCATTTGCGGCTTTTTATCTTGCATGGCTGTCATATCCGCTCCCTTGTTAACTGCTTAAAGCGGTGCGCCCCGATAGGCAAGCCGCAGCACCATGAATAGCCAATAGATAAGTTGGCAAACAGTCCACTGAATATTTTAGCGATTATTCATTGATTATTCACCATTCTGTGTTAAAAGTTTCGCAATGTCAGAAGCAGATATCATCCGCGAGAAAATCATTAATGCGGCGCGCGAGCGGTTTCGCCATTATGGTTATCCGAAAACCACGATTGCCGAATTGGCCGATGATTGCGCCATGTCACCGGGCAATATCTATCGGTTTTTCAAAGGAAAAATCGATATTGCCGTTGAGATTGCGCGACGCGAATCTTTGGCTGCGGTGGATGTGATTGAGGCGGTGCTGGATTGTCCGGTGCGCTCATCGCGCCAAAGGCTTGAAGAAGTGGTCTTTGCCGATTTGCGTTACACCTTTCACCTGCTTGAAAACCAACCGAAAACGCTGGAATTGGCGCAGA
>CBFIHY010000194.1:0-2038 GCA_965662315.1 Alphaproteobacteria bacterium | reverse complement strand
GTTTTCTCCGATTGGTTTTTATCGCGCAAAATCTGACACATGGTAGCGGCAATTAGACCACCGGCACTGTCACCGGCCAAAGCCACGCGGCGCTTGTCGATTTGCAACGCCTCAGCATTATCATGCACATAATCCCAAAGCGCCAAGCCGTCTTCAATAGCGGCAGGAAATTTATTTTCCGGGCATAGACGATAGCCGAGCGAAATAACTTTCGCGCCGCATTCATCGGCCAGCACCGAACAAAATCTGTCATCCGTGGTTTCGTCCATAACCACCAAGCCGCCTTGGTGGAAAAACAAAATGCACGGGTCGGTCGCATTGGCATTTTTCGGACTGTAAATCCGCGCCTTTAATTCAGCCGTGGCGAGCGGCAATGTCACATCATTGATTTTAATGCCACGACGACGCGGCAGGCCCATGGTCTTAAACCCGTCGGCCACTGCACGCATTTCAACCGCATTTTGCGCCGGCGCAGCGGCCTGCTTGGCCGCCATATTGGCCAGAATTTGTAGGTTCGCATCCAATTCATGGCCATCAATGCTGAGCGGCGCTCCGGCCAGCTTTTGGGTGATGGATTTCGGCGCTCGGCGCAAGGCACCAAGTATCAAATTTTGTAATGACATAGTTTTCTCCCTGGCGGGATTAAACAATTTATTCGCCGCTTGCGTCAATGCCGTTCAAGAACAGTTTTGTCGCAAAGGCGGCCGCTTTCACCGGATCAACCGGCTGGCGAGCCATCATTTCATCGAGGATGGAAAAAGCCACGCCGCCAACTGCGGCGGTCAAAAACGAAGCGTCATTATCCGGTATCATGCCAAGCCGCATGGCGCGTTCAATATCTTGCTGCATTTCGGCCAGACCGGCGGTGACTTGCGGCCCTTGCATTTTTTCATTATCACCGGCGCGGCCACGATTGGAACGCACCAGACGATAAGTCTCCGGATTGGCCGCATAATATGAAAAATAAGTGCGATAGCTGGCTTCAATAAATTGTTCGAAATTATCGGCTTGCTGGCGCGCTTCTGACAATAAGGCGCGCAATTCCTCACCTGTCTCTTCAGACAAAGCCTCGAAAATATCTTCCTTGCTGTCGAAATAATTATAAAACGTGCCGGTGGCCAGCTCGGTGCGGCGAATAATATCGCGCACGGTGGCCGCGCCATAACCCATTTCAGCAAAAACGGTACGCGCCGCTTGCAAAATTGCCCGCCGATTATGGGCCCGATTGCTGGCCCTTTTACTCGAGCGTTTACCGGCCTGTGCAATGCGGTTTTTTACCGATTTACCGGCGCGTGTTTCAATATTCATCGGCCAAGCCTATGCCAATATGCGCCCCTTGCCAATCGGTTAGCTGACAAGAATTAAAACCGGCGGATAAAGCAAATGAGGGGATGAGATAAAAAATGACGGCGACCGCTTAAGACAAAAATTCAGTGGCCAATTCAGGCGGGCGGCAGACCAGCGCTTTTTTGCCATCGCTCAATAAAGGACGCTCCAATAAAATCGGATTGTCAGCCATTGCTTGCAATAACGCCGCTTCATCATCAATATTTTTCAAGCCCAATTCCTTATAAACCGCCTCGCCACTGCGCATCATGGCGCGCACCGGCGCATTTAATTGACCATGCAAGTTTTTAAGCGTCTCCACATCGAGACCGGTTTTCAAATATTCGATAATTTCAAAATCCGCATCCGCTTGCGTCAAAATAGCCAAGGCTTGGCGCGATTTCGAACAACGCGGATTATGATAAATTTTCAGGCTCATTCTGCTCCCCGCTTTCACTTCCCATGCTCACTTTTCGCAGTCACTTCCCATGCTCACTTCTGATTGTCACTGCCAATGGCTTGTTGAATATTGCTGAACCCATCAGCCCGCAGCAAGGCGGCCAATTCACGCTTCATCCGCGCCACCAAACCCGGCCCTTCATAAACCAAGCCGGTATAAAGCTGCACCAAAGAGGCGCCGGCACAGATTTTCGCATAGGCTTGGTCAGCCGACGAAACACCGCCCACGCCAATAAGCGTCAGCCGATCGCCA
>CBFIHY010000193.1:0-2058 GCA_965662315.1 Alphaproteobacteria bacterium | reverse complement strand
CTCCGTTGTTTTTGGTAAAGGTCGATAGACCAATAGCTTGGATAATAGACCAACAAGCCGATAACCAGACCGACCGGTATCCAACCAAACAGCATCGGCACCACCACCGGCGCCAATGAGCTGAACGGGGCCTCCACAAACAGGGTGAAACTCAACTCAGGCAGCTCGCGAGCCTCGCCATTGCGGCCCAGCATGAAACTGCCGATATTATAAGTCGACAGCCAAATAAACGGGAAAGTAACCGGGTTACCGACCCATGTACCGGCAACAGAAGCGATGAAGTTGCCGCCGATAAAATAAATGATAACCGCACCCCAAATAATATGCGTACCGAGTATCGGATTGGCAGAAACAAAACCGCCAATCGCCAGACCAAGGGCCAGATTATGCGGCGTGCCACTGAGGCGAACTGTGCGTTGCCACAGATATTTTGTCGCCCGAATCCAGCCTTCGCGCGGCCATAAAAACTGCCTTAGTTTTTCAAAAAAAGTTTGCGGTATGCGGCGTTTGAACATTCTCCGGACACCGCTCTATTTCAAACCGCGACTGCCGGGTTTAATCGCCGGCGTGTCGGCCAAATCTGCAGGCACGCTTTTGGCATCGAATGTTTCAACTTTAATTTGCGCCAGACTGGCCAGCTTAACGCCGATTTTTGCTTTGCCACCGGAGCGGTCAATCAAGCAACCGGCGCCGACAACTTTGCCGCCCTGTGCGCGAATGGCCGCTATCGCTTCTTTCGAAGACAGGCCGGTTGTTACAATATCTTCAATCATCACCACGCGGCTAGCTTTCGGCAAATGGAAGCCACGGCGCAAGGTAAATTCACCATCAACGCGCTCAAGAAACATGGAATCGACTTTTAGGGCACGCGCCACTTCATGGCCGATAATCAGCCCACCCATTGCCGGTGCCACCACCGCATCAATATCGCCCTTTACATTGGCAGTAATTTTGGCGGCCAGTGCTTTGGCCAAACGGGCGGCACGTTTTGTGTCCATTAATACGCGGGCGCATTGCAAATAAGTGCGGCTGTGCAAGCCGGATGACAAAATAAAATGCCCTTCTAAAAGGGCTTCGGCTTTACGAAATTCTTTTAATACGGCTTCCGGTGTCATGCTAAGTCCTGCTACTTTCGGAGAAAATGACCCGATTCGCATCACTAATCACACTGCTTCCGCGCAACGCGCCAACCAATTGCGTGATGTGCTCCACATTGCGCACTTCAACATCGACCGTCAGATCGCAAAAATCTTCGTTCAACATAATCATCGAAAGATTGGTGATATTGGCATCGAAATCGGCAATCGTCTGCGTGATATCGCCCAACGCACCGGTGCGGTTAACGGCAGTCATGCGCACGCTACTGGCAAACAGCTTTTGCTCGGTATCTTCCCATTTCATCGGCACCCAGCGTTCCGGCTGGTCTTCATATCGCGCCAATGCCGGCGCATCGACCGGATAGACCACCACACCCTCGCCGGTTTTCACAATGCCGACAATCTCATCACCGGGCAGCGGATAGCAGCCTTCTGCAATATTCACCACCGTGCCAAAAAGCGCGCCATTGAGCGGCAGCATTGCAGATTGCTGGCCTGACGCTTTGCCCGGGCGTCGCATCAGATTACGCATTGCACCGGCCAACATGCCGCGCTTTTTATCGACTGACTTTTTCGGCAGGCTCGACAGCAAAACATCGGCGGCAGAAATTTGGCCGCGCCCGACCGCCTCGGATAAATCATCGAGATTGGCAATATTCAACACGCCAAGCGCGCGCTCCAAAACCGGCTTGGTCGGCTCAACATCTTCAGCGCGGAAAAGGTTTTCAATCATTTTACTACCGAACTGAATATAGTCGGCCGTTTCGCGCTCGCGCAGCGCATGACGAATGGCCGCGCGTGCCTTGCCGGTATGCACATGGTTCAACCAATTTTCACTCGGCAGTGTTTTCTCGCCGCGAATGATTTCAATCTCATCACCGTTTTTCAGCAAAGTTCTGAACGGCAATTTCAAACCGTTAATCCTCACACCAATGCAGCTATTGCCGATTTCCGTATGCAC
>CBFIHY010000192.1:0-2065 GCA_965662315.1 Alphaproteobacteria bacterium | reverse complement strand
CCATTATGACCGCTTGCAAGGCTATCTTGATGATGCGCGTGAGAAGGGTGCCAAGATTGTTGAAATCAATCCGGCCAATGAAGACTTCTCGCAGCAGCCGCATCATAAAATCCCGCCGACCATTGTTGTTGAGCCGGGTGACGATACGAAAGTGATGCAGGAAGAAATCTTCGGCCCGATTTTGCCGGTCAAATCTTACAAGACGACGGAAGAAGCGATTGGTTATGTGAATGACCATGACCGTCCGCTCGGCCTGTATTATTTCGGCGATAATAAAGCGGAAGAAAACAAAGTCATTAACAGCACCACCTCAGGTGGCGTGGCGGTAAATGATGTGATTACGCACATCATGCAAGATGACGCGCCGTTTGGTGGCGTTGGCCCGTCAGGCACAGGTGCTTATCACGGCAAGGAAGGCTTTGTTAATTTCAGCCACGCCAAAACCGTGTTCCGTCAGTCGCCGTTTGAATTTGCGGCCGGTGCGCTTCGTCCGCCATATGGCGAGAAGACCCGCAAAATGCTGGCCGGCATTATTAAAAAATAATACGCCTCTGGAGGGATGAACCCGCGTGCGCCATTATGATGCACGCGGGTTTTTTCTTGTTTTCACCATCGCCAAATATGAGATAGTCGGCCCATGGAAAAAATTGGAAAATTTAACGCTGAAGACCCGTTTCTGCTGTCGGAACAATTAACCGAAGAAGAGCGCATGATTGCCGATAGCGCGCGTGCCTATGCGCGCGAGCAATTATTGCCGCGGGTGACGGAAATGTTCATCAATGAAACATCGGCACCGGAAATCTTCACCGAAATGGGTGCGCAAGGTCTGCTCGGCGTAACCATTAAGCCGGAATATGGCGGCGCCGGAGCCTCTTATGTTTCCTATGGTTTGGTGGCGCGCGAAGTAGAAGCGGTCGATAGCGGTTATCGTTCCATGATGTCAGTGCAGTCTTCATTGGTTATGCATCCGATTAATACGTTCGGCTCTGAACAGCAGAAACAGAAATATCTGCCGAAGCTGGCAAGCGGCGAATATATCGGCTGCTTCGGGCTGACCGAACCCGATGCCGGTTCAGACCCGGCCGGTATGCGTACCAATGCCAAAAAAGTCGATGGCGGTTTTATGCTGAACGGCTCCAAAACATGGATCTCCAACGCGCCGATTGCTGATGTGTTTGTTGTCTGGGCCAAGTCAGCCGAGCATGATGATAAGATTAAAGGCTTCATCCTTGAAAAAGGCATGAAGGGGCTGAGCGCGCCGAAGATTGAAAACAAGCTGTCTTTGCGCGCCTCCATTACCGGCATGATTATGATGGAAGATGTGTTCGTGCCGGAAGAAAATATACTGCCGGATGTGGAAGGGCTGAAAGGGCCGTTCTCATGCCTTAACCGCGCCCGCTATGGCATTAGCTGGGGCGCGATGGGTGCGGCTGAGTTCTGCTTTGAGGCGGCGCGTGATTATGGCCTTGAGCGGCATCAATTCAATAAACCACTGGCGGCCAATCAGCTTTATCAAAAGAAGCTGGCGGATATGCAGTCAGAAATTGCACTGGGCTATCAGGCCAGTCTGCGTGTCGGTCGGCTGATGGATGAGGGTCGCTTCGCGCCGGAAATGGTTTCTATCGTCAAACGCAATAATGTCGGCAAAGCGCTGGATGTTGCGCGTCAAGCCCGCGATATGCATGGCGGCAATGGCATTGCCGGTGAATATCACGTCATGCGCCACGCGATTAACCTCGAAACGGTTAATACTTATGAAGGCACGCATGATGTGCACGCCCTCATTCTTGGCCGCGCCATTACCGGTATTGCTGCGTTTTAAATTAAGGCTGCAAAAACACCATCAGAGAGCCGAGAATAGCGCAAGTGGCGATTATGCCCGTCAGCTGCGCTGCGATGATGCGCGTGTTTAATCGCTCTTCGAGGGCCGCGATATCGCCTTTCAATTCCATTCTGACATTAGCTAAATCGCCCTTCAATTCCATTCTGACATTGGCTAAATCACCCTTGAACCCGGTTCCGAGATTTAAGAGGTCGTCTTTCGTGGCGATGCGGTCATTCATCA
>CBFIHY010000191.1:0-2132 GCA_965662315.1 Alphaproteobacteria bacterium | reverse complement strand
CATACCGTCTTGGTGCGACGCAGTGATGAGGATGGCCTGAAGCGTTTGGTCGATGATATCGATCAGAGCGGCGGCAGCGCGGTCGGGCGTTTGCTCAATGCGATAGAAGATAATGCGATTGAAGATCTGATTGCTGACATTGAGAAGAATGAAGGACCGATTGAAGTGGTCGTCTTTAATCTCGGTGCGCAATTCGGCGATCGCACATTGGAAGAGACCAGCTATAAAACTTTTGAGCTTGGCTGGCGGATGACCAGCTTGGCGCTGTTTCGCGTGGCTAAAACGCTGGCACCGATTATGGAAGCGCGCGGCGGCGGTAAGATTCTCGTCACGTCGGCAACTTCGGCCATGCGCGGCAATGCCGGTCAGCACGCACATGCGGCGGCCATTGGCGGACGGCGTATGCTGTGCCAATCCTTGAACGCGGAATTATCGATTAAGGGCATCCATATTTGCCATATTTATATCGATGCACCGATTGAAGCGCCGGATACAATTGGCAGATTATTGGGCCCTGAACTGTATCAAAAATTGCTTGAAGAGCGGGGCAATGGCAAGGATATGCTGGTGCTGCCTGAAAAAGTGGCAGAGACTTATTATCATATCGCGCATCAGCACCGCTCAGCATGGACCAGTGAAGTTGATATCCGTCCGTTCTCCGAGCAACCTTGGTGGAATAATTAGAGCGGATTAATTAGAGCCGGATAAACAGTCTTCACCGCGCCGCCACTATTGCGTCCAATATCTCTATGCCCGTTGCGCCATTTCCATCATCTCAGCAGCAGAGATTTCTTTCGCCTTACATGCCGATAAGATCGGCACGATCGACGGTGTTTTGGAACAAACGGGCGGAAGCGGCATCGACCATCACGCCTTTGTGACCGACGGAGCCGAGGCCCTCGGCGGCGGCTTTTTCGTAAACATCAATAATTTCGCGGGCGAAATCGACATCTTCTTGGCTGGGTGAAAACACGTCCAGCGCCGGTTCGATTTGTGATGGGTGAATGGCCCATTTGCCGACCATGCCCAATGTCAAAGAGCGTTTGCACTCGACGCGATAGGCTTCTTCATTTTTGAAATCGGTGAAAGGCCCGTCCACCGCATCAATACCGGCAGCGCGTGCGGCGATTGTCATATGATAACGCGGATAATGGAAAATATCGCCCGGATACCCGTCAGTGCGGCCAATATTGGGCACGACCAGCCCTTGGCTGGCGGCGTAATCGCCCATGCCGAAAATCATACATTCAAGGCGCGCGCAGCTATTGGCAATTTCTACGACATTTTGCATTGCTTCGACTTCTTCAATCAAAACTTCCAGACCGATTTTATGCGGCAGGTCGAGCTTCATTTCCAATTGGCTCAATAATTTATCGGCAAATTGCACATCACCGGCATTCATCGGCTTTGGCAGCATAATCGTATCGAGATTTTTACCGGCCTTTTCGACAATGGTGATGATGTCTTCAAAGCACCATTGCGTCCCGACATCATTAACCCGCACGCAGCGCACCGTCTTGCCCCAATCGAGATTGTTCAGTGCATCGGCAATCGTGTCGCGCGCGCCCTGTTTGGCAGAAGGCGCAACCGCGTCTTCCAAATCACAAAATACGTGGTCAGCACTGGAGGCGGCAGCTTTGGTCAGCATTTTTTCGCTGACGCCCGGTACGGCTAATTGCGAACGGCGCAAGCGCATCGGTTTCTTGCTCATTTATATCTCCTCATTTGGACAAAACTTTACCAGACTCTTTGACGGTGAATACCGCGCACATGTCGCAGCTTGGTTTCATTACATTTATAATAACGCAAAATCTGTGGCGTGGCGATGCAAGCATCACATATATGCAAAGGCAATTAAGCGAGCGGGGCGGGCGAGGCGCGCAACTTGTCGCGCATGAATTTACATATTTTGGGTTTCCTTAAAGCGTCGCTCGGCATAGCTTAACATCAATCATTCGTTGGGAGAGCGTTTCATGATTGCCAATTCTTACCCTATGCTGGATTTCAACCTCGGGCCGGACATTGATGCGATGCGCGATAGTGTGCGCAGTTTTGTCGATGACCACATCATGCCGCGTGCTGATGAAATTGACCGCACGGATACATTCCCGCGCGATTTATGGGTGCCGCTG
>CBFIHY010000190.1:0-2134 GCA_965662315.1 Alphaproteobacteria bacterium | reverse complement strand
AGGCTGCACCATGTCATGGCCGTCGGAGGTGGCGCCATAGCCGGTTATCTCGGCATAGATTTTCGCGCCGCGTGCTTTGGCGCGTTCCATTTCTTCCAGCACCAAAACGCCCGCCCCGCCGGCAATCACAAAGCCGTCGCGGTTTTTATCATAGGCACGGCTGGCCGAAGACGGCGTGTCATTATAATTGGCACTCATCGCGCCCATTGCGTCAAACAGCACAGACAAAGCCCAATCCAGTTCTTCGCCGCCACCGGCAAACATCACATCTTGTTTGCCCCATTGAATCATTTCCGCCGCATTGCCAATGCAATGCGAAGAGGTGGCGCAAGCTGATGAGATGGAATAATTAATTCCCTTAATGCCAAACGGCGTTGCCAAAGTGGCAGAGTTCGTCGAGCTCATAGCTTTCGGCACGGCAAATGGGCCGACCCGTTTCGGACTGGCATTGCGCGCCGTATCGGCTGCGGCAATCAACGCTTTGGTTGACGGGCCGCCCGAGCCCATAATCAGGCCGGTCATCGGGTTTTGAATGGTATCTTGTTCAAGCCCGGCATCGGCAATGGCTTGTTCCATCGCCACATAATTCCACGCCGCGCCATCGCCCATAAAGCGGCGCACGCGTTTATCGACCGCCTCTTCAATGTTGAGCGTCGGCTGGCCGGCCACTTGGCTACGAAAGCCCAGCTCGGCAAACTCAGCCATGGCGGAAATACCCGATTTACCCTCAGCCAAAGCGGTTGCAACTTCATTTGCATTATTGCCGAGGCTCGACACAATGCCCATTCCGGTAATCGCCACGCGTCGCATGGGCGTTCTCCTTAAATTACATTTGTTCGGGACGGAACAGACCGACCCGCAGGCCCTCGGCCTGGTAAATCATTTTGTCATCGGCATAAAGGCGCGCATCGCCGATACCCATAACCAGCTTACCGGCCATGACCCGTTTCATATCGACTTCATAGCGCACCAATTTGACATCGGGCATCACTTGGCCGGTAAATTTAATGCTGCCGCCCAAGGCGCGGCCGCGGCCCGGATGGCCCAACCAGCCGAGATAAAAGCCGATAAGCTGCCACATGGCATCAAGCCCCAAACAGCCGGGCATCACCGGATCGGTTTTGAAATGGCAATCGAAAAACCATAAGCCCGGATGAATATCCAGCTCGGCTTCCATATGACCTTTATCAAATGCGCCACCGGTATCGAAAATTTTGGTAATACGGTCAAACATCAGCATGGGCGGGGCCGGCAAGCGGGCATTGCCATCGCCAAAAACTTCACCATCACCGCAGGCAATAAGTTCGTCATATGAATATGAATTTTGTTGTGACATTAAACCCCTCCGCAGGCGGGCACCATATCGGCGCTGAATAAGTGGGTCAAACTAGCACGCTTCGTCGCCCTGTGCCAAAAAACTTGGGACGCTCGGGTGGCGTTACGGAGCGCAAACAAGCAAATCCGTCATAAATTATCCGAACAGATATTCTTGACAGAAATTGATGCGCGGCGTATTTCTTGGAACCATTATAAAAGATGATGTGTGAGATGATGAAAAGCACGGCAATGGACTTGCAAATGGATAAAGAACAGGCTGCGAAGCTGGTTGAAAAACTGACTTCTGTCGGTTTGCGCATTACCGCACCGCGTCTGCAATTGGCCGGTCTTTTATTTGCCCGTGGCAATCGCCATGTCAGCGCTGAGCAATTACATAAAGAAGCGCGCCAAGCCGGTTTGTCTGTCAGCCAAGCGACGGTTTATAATACGCTGAACCAGTTTCATGAGGTCGGCTTATTGCGGCAAGTGCAAGTGGACCAAGCGCGCAGCTATTTCGATACGAATTTGGATGCGCATCATCATTTCTATGTCGAAGATGAAGCGCGCCTGATTGATATTGAGGCCGAGAAAATTAATGTTGCCGGCATGCCCGACACGCCGGACGGTTATGATGTCAGTGGCGTCGATGTGATTATTCGCCTCGATAAGGCGCAATAAGTCGCACCATTTGCCCGCACAGCGTTTATGCGAGCCAAATCGCGGTTTACTTCACAAAAACTTAATTAGAATAATTCTAAATTGATTGACACGCCGTCGCGGCGGCTTATAGTGCATAGCAGGCGAAACATTGCCTAAT
>CBFIHY010000189.1:0-2170 GCA_965662315.1 Alphaproteobacteria bacterium | reverse complement strand
GCTGACAGCGATTGCCGCATCATTGGTTATCGGCCTGTTTGACGCGTCGATTGAAAAAATGGTGGCGCTGGCCATATTGATGCCGATTGTTGCTTCTATGGGCGGCAATGCCGGCACACAAACGTTGACCATTACCGTGCGCGGCTTAGCCACGCAGGAATTGCTGCCGGTCAATGCGGCGCGGGTGGTCTATCGCGAATTGGGTGTTGGCTTTTTAAACGGCTTTGTCTTTGCCATTGTCACCGGCATTGTCGGGGCATTGTGGTTTGGTGATCCAATGCTCGGCTTTGTTTTGGCGGCGGCGATGATTGTCAATTTGGTGGTCGCCGCGCTGGCCGGTATTTTGATACCGATAAGCCTCGATCGTATGGGCATTGACCCGGCCGCTGCCTCCAGCGTCTTCGTAACCACAGTCACCGATGTTATCGGCTTTTTCGCCTTTTTGGGCTTTGCGACTTTATTACTCTTCTAAAATGCCGCTTTAGAAAGCTGTGTTGTTGGCCTTATTCTCTGCTATAGGGATGCTATGAAATCAATCCGCACAATCTTGTTTTGCTTGCTTTTGCCATTGGCGGCGCAGGCCGAATGGCGCGATGGAACGCGTTTGCCAACCGCAGTGCCAAACGCCGTCGCTGCCGAGATGGACGGCAAGCTGTTTGTGATGAGCGGTAAGGTTGGGCAAGGCTTGCGGAGCTTTTTTGAGCAATATGATTTGACCGGTGATGGCTGGCGACCGCTGACGCCAATGCCGGCCAATATTTCGCAATTCTCTGTCGCTGCCGGCACCGGCCGTGTATTTGTTACCGGCGGGCGCGATAATGCGACCGCGCGGCTGACCGCAGGGCTATGGATGTATGCGCCCGATACGGCGGTTTGGCTGGAGCTTGGTGATTTGCCAAGCCCGCGGGCAGACCATGCCAGCTATTTTGACGGCCAGCGCTTATTTGTTTTCGGTGGCATTGGCCAGCAAGCGGCGCAGGTGCAAAGTTTCAACCCGACAACAGGCAAATGGTCGAATTGGAAAAACCCCATGCCGGTGCCTGTCTCTGCTGCCGCCATGGCGCGTCGCGGTGATGAAATTATTCTGGCCGGTGGCATAAACAGTCGTGGCCGTCCGGTAAAGGCGGTGCAGGCGTTTAATATAAAAACCGGCCAATGGCGCAATTTACCGCCTTTGCCGATAGCGGTGAGTGGCGGTGCGCTGGGTGTGCTGGATAATGATTTGCATTTTGCCGGTGGCTTCAGTCCGGCCAAAGGACAAGTGCTCGACAGTCACAATAAGCTGGTCGGGCAGCGTTGGCAGCGTCAAGGCGAGATGCCGGGCGGTGGCCGTCACCGGATGGCTTACTTCGCCAATAATGAGCGTTTTGTGCTGATTGGCGGCGCGATTGGTGGCGGTTTTTACGCCTTGTTCACAGCTTCTGACCGGGTCAGCATTTTCACGCCATAAGCGTGCTGGATTTTGCCCCGCGTCGCTCTAAACTCACGCGCATGACGGTTCATCTTGTAAAACTTTGTGTCGGCGCTGATGACATTTCAGATTTGGTCAGCTGGCAAACGCATTTGCAGAAAACCTATAATAAGGTTTTTCATACCACGCGCATGGTGCCGAAGCGGCAGGCTGATTTGCTGGAAGGTGGCTCTATTTACTGGGTGATTAAGCGGCAAATTCGGGTGCGGCAAAAAATTACCGATATTGAAGAATTTACCGACGGGCAGGGCATTCGCCGCTGCCATTTGCATCTCGACCCTGAATTGGTGATGACCAGGCTGCAAGCGCGGCGCCCGTTTCAGGGCTGGCGTTATTTGACGCCTGCCGATGCGCCTGTCGATGCACCGGATAATGTTGAGATTGACGAAGAAATGCCGGAAGAATTGCGCAGCGAATTGGCTGAACTGGGCCTGCTTTAACGCGCCGCCATATTGTCCAGCAGACGAATATCGCCAAGCCGCGCAACAATCAGCGCGCGTCGCGCTTGGGTGTTTTCATTCGGGGCATTAAGCGTGTCAGCATCGCGAATGGTCGCGTAATCAATCGAGGTAAATCCGGCATCCAGCAAGGCTTTCCGAGCCTCCGCTTCTGCTTCAGCATGCGGCAGGGGGCTTTCCGCCAATTGTTTCAGAATATGGTTCAGCCGTCCGGCAATCGGGCGTTGCGCATCGCTGAGAT
>CBFIHY010000188.1:0-2184 GCA_965662315.1 Alphaproteobacteria bacterium | reverse complement strand
CCGGCGTATGGAAATCCGGAATATTCGGGTCCATGCTGGCCGATGGATGGTCAATCGTCGTGCCTTCAGTAATGATGAGGCCGACCCCGCCTTCTGTGCGACGGCGATAATAAGCGGCAACATCTTCCGTCGGATGACCGCCCGGCGAGAAGCTTCGCGTCATAGGTGCCATAACGATACGGTTGGGAATTTCCAAACCATTCAGCGTAAACGGTGAAAACAAGGCGGGATAATGCGTCATTGCTACTACTTTCCAAAAATTGCGATTTGCGCGATGATTGCTAAGCGTTATCATAAAATCAAGAGTTAAGTGCTATAACGCACAGACAGACTTTCAGCGGAGCACGGTATGATAGAAAGAAAAGCAAAATTTCAGATCGGCGATGTGGTCAAGCACCGTTTCTTCGAATTTCGCGGGGTGATTTTTGACGTCGACCCGACTTTCAATAATACGGAAGAATGGTGGTTATCAATACCGGCCGAAGTGCGGCCGCGCAAAGACCAGCCCTATTATCATTTGCTGGCGGAAAATGAAGAGACCGAATATATCGCTTATGTATCTGAGCAAAACCTGCTGACCGATACCAGCGAAGAGCCGGTGCGGCATCCGCAAGTAAATGAAATCTTCGACGCTTTCGACGGTGCGCGCTATGCTGTGCGGGTCAATAACACCCATTAAGGCCGGAACCCATTATGATTAGACCGGTGCTGCGGCTGCTTGGGCGGCTGATTATTCGCTACCTTGAAAAGCCGATATTGAATTATCGGTCTTATCAATTCATTCCCTTGGCGGAATTGGAAGATTGCCTGCAGCCGGGCGATATTTTATTGGTCGACGGCAATCAGCGCGTGTCATCAGCGATTAAATATCTGACCCAATCGACTTGGTCCCATGCGGCTTATTTTGTCGGGCGCGAGGCCGGGCTGAAAGACAAATTCGGTCACCCTGCCGCTTTGGTGGAAGCCGATTTAAGCGAAGGGGTAATCGCTTCCTCATTGACCAAATATCTTGGTTATAATACCCGCATTTGCCGGCCCAGTCTGATTACTGAAGAAGACTGCGCCGCCGTTTCCGAATTTATCATCGACTCGCTTGGGCAATCTTATGATGTCAAAAACGTTATCGATTTGGCCCGATATTTACTGCCGCAACCGCCGGTACCGGAACGTTGGCGGCGGCGGCTTATTGCGCTGGGCAGTGGCGAGCCGACACGGGCGATTTGCTCGACGCTTATCGCGCGCGCCTTTCAAACCGTGCGCTATCCGATATTGCCCGATATCACCCGCGAAAATCAGCGCGAGGTTATGCATATCCGCCATCATTCGCTGTTCACGCCGCGCGATTTCGACTTATCGCCCTATTTCGACGTTATTAAACCGACCATTCAAAAGCGGCCCGATTATAAAAGCTTCGAGTGGAGCCAAGAAGAATTGGCCACTTTAGAGGAAATTGATAATGCGTCGTGACAACAAGCCCTACACCATTCGCTTGCTGATAAATTTCACCCGACGGCTCTACACAAAATGGCGCGTCGTGCCGCAATTTTCTGATGTCGGCAGCGGATTGGAGATTATCGGCCCGCACCGGCTTGAGGTTTGGGGCGATGATATTCGGCTTGGCGATAATGTGCATATTCAAACTTCACGCGGGCAAATGTCTCGGCTATGCACTTGGCCGAACGAAACCGGCGGGCGTGGCAAAATCGATATTGGCAGCCATACGCTGCTCACCCCCGGCCTGCAAATCGTCTCAGCCGATCATGTGCGCATTGGCGATAATGTGATGATTGCCAGTCGGGTTTATATTTCCGATGCCGATTGGCACGATATTTATGACCGCCTGGCCTCACCCGGCCCACGCGCCGCGATTGATATCGGCGAAAATGTCTGGCTCGGTGAAGGGGTAAAAGTTTGCAAAGGTGTCACAATCGGCGCGAATAGTGTTATTGGTGCAGGGTCAGTGGTGACAAAGGATATTCCGGCCAATGTTATTGCCGCCGGAAACCCCGCCAAACCACTGCGCAAATTGGATACGGAGCGCAAAATGGTGAAGCGCGAGGCCATGTTTGAAGATATTAAATCATATGATAAAACAATGTCTTATCTTCATTACTTAAACCATAAAGATAATAATTATCTGAGTTGGTTGCGGCAGTTAATTTGGCCATCTCGAAAGGGCTGATA
>CBFIHY010000187.1:855-2213 GCA_965662315.1 Alphaproteobacteria bacterium | reverse complement strand
CTGAGCACAGTGCCGATAACCACAACCGCGCCCCCAACCATCAGGACACCCAGCCCGATAACCACCACTAAAAGCGTGCGCACATAGCGACTATTGGGTTGCGGAATTTCCTCAGAAGAAGTTTCCGCGGCGGCCGGATTTCCTGTATCTTGAGACATGGTCGATACTCCAAATAATCTTCTCGCCTTCGCCGTCACCTATGCGCAAAACGGCGACCGGCTGGATAAAGCACTGGCGGCGGCGCAAAATGAAATGTCACGCGCGCGCTTGCAAGAGCTGATAAAGGCCGGTCATTGCACGGTAACCCGAAGGCAATCTGACACGACCATAAAAGACCCGTCATGGCGGGTCAAACAAGATGATATTGTCGCGCTGATTTTGCCCCCACCGATTGATACGACGGTGAAGCCGCAAAACATCAAGCTGGATGTTTTATACGAAGATGAAGACTTGCTGGTGGTCAATAAGCCGTCCGATATGGTGGTGCATCCGGCGCCGGGCAGCCCTGACGGCACGCTGGTTAATGCGCTGCTGGCACATTGTGGCGACAGCCTGTCAGGCATTGGCGGCGAAAAGCGGCCGGGCATTGTGCATCGGCTGGATAAAGAAACCAGCGGCATTATGGTGGTGGCGAAAAATGATGCGGCGCATCATGGTTTATCCGAGCAATTTGCCGCGCATGGCCGCGATGGCCGCATGGCACGGATTTACAAGGCTTTAGTGTGGGGCGAACCGCTGCCGGCCGCCGGTACGGTTAATGCGCCGCTGGCGCGCAGTGCCAATAATCGCAAAAAAATTGCCATTGCCAAAACCGAGAACAGCGCAGCGCGCCACGCCGTGACCCATTATCGGCGGTTGGAAACCTATGCAGAGAAGCAAGTCAGCCTGATTGAATGCACTTTAGAGACCGGACGGACGCACCAAATTCGGGTGCATATGGCGCATATCGGGCATCCGGTTTTGGGCGATAAACTATATGGCACCGGCATGATAAGCCGCGCCGTGCATTTGAACGACAGCCAAAAAGCGGCTTTGGATGCGCTGGATAGGCAAGTGCTGCACGCCGCCGCTTTGGGGTTTGAGCACCCACGCACCGGCGAAAAACATTATTATGAAGCGCCGTTTCCGGCAGACCTTAACCGCCTCTTGGAAGCGATGAAATAGATACCTATATAAAGCTTATGAGCAAGGACGCGCCCAAAAAGACGACAAGCAAGTCGACCGCTTTAGCCCCGGCCCCCAATCCGGAAGGCAGCCTGTCGCGCTATCTGAATGACATTAAAAAATTTCCGATGCTGGAAGCGGAAGAGGAATTTACCCTCGCCAAAGACTATGCCGAGACCGGCGATAAGGGCGCG
>CBFIHY010000187.1:0-845 GCA_965662315.1 Alphaproteobacteria bacterium | reverse complement strand
ATCGCCATGGGCTATCGCGGCTATGGGCTGCCGATTGGCGAAGTGATTTCGGAAGGCAATGTCGGGCTGATGCGCGCCGTGCAGAAATTTGACCCCGATCGCGGGTTTCGCCTCGCCACTTACGCCATGTGGTGGATACGGGCGCAAATTCAGGAATATATTTTGCGCTCATGGTCGCTGGTTAAAATCGGCACCACGGCGGCGCAAAAGAAACTGTTTTTCAATTTGCGGCGGCTGAAAGGCGAGATTAACGCGATTGATGGCGGCGCCTTAAAGCCCGACCAAGTGAGCGAGATTGCCGAGCGGCTGGGCGTTGAAACCGATGAAGTGACGATGATGGAAGGCCGCATGAGCGGCGGCGATGCCTCGCTTAACGCGCCGATGAGCAGCGGTGAAGACGCTGATGGCGGCGAGTGGCAGGACTGGCTGGAAGATGATGCGGCGTCGCCGGAAGTGGTGGTGGCCGAAGATAGCGAGCGCGCCGCGCGGCGCAAGGTTTTGCTGAGTGCCATGCAGGGGCTGAATGAGCGCGAGCGCGATATTTTAATGGCGCGCCGCCTCGCCGACCCGCCCAAAACACTGGAAGAATTATCGAAAATTCACGATGTCAGCCGCGAGCGCATCCGCCAAATCGAAACCCGCGCTTTTGAGAAATTGAAACCGGGCATGATGGAACAAGCGACCGATGATGGCATCACGATAGATGCTGAGTAGATTGGGTCTATAACCACCCCTTCATAGTAGCGATAAAGGCTCTCTTCGCTCTTGTTCGCTGGCCATAGCCAAGCGCATCCAATTCCTTTAAGTGCAACTCGTAAGATTTGATAGCTTTACGAATACCATTC
>CBFIHY010000186.1:0-2231 GCA_965662315.1 Alphaproteobacteria bacterium | reverse complement strand
GCATATCTTCAGTGACCCGAATTTGACCATCGCACCCGGCTGAGGCGCCAATGCCAATGGTCGGCACATCGATAGAAGCAGAAATTTTATCTGCCAGTTCGGCAGCAATACCTTCCAACACAATGGCGAAGGCACCGGCTTCGGCCAAAGCTTGCGCATCGCGTTCAATTTCGGGCCATTGGTCTTTTGAGCGGCCTTGCGTTTTAAAGCCACCCATCACATTGACATTTTGCGGCGTCAGCCCGATATGCCCCATCACCGGAATACCGCGCTGTGTCAGATGCAGCACCGTGTCTGCCATGCGCGTGCCACCTTCCAGCTTAATCGCTTGGCAGCCGGTTTCTTTCATCACCCGCGCCGCATTATGAAATGCATGGGCGCGGCTTTCTTCATAAGTGCCGAACGGCATATCAACCACGACCAAAGCCGAGCTGGAGCCGCGCACCACTGCAGCGCCATGCGCAATCATCATGTCCAAAGTCACGCCGAGCGTATTTTCCATGCCATACATCACCATGCCGAGACTGTCGCCAACCAGCAAAAGGTCAACATGCTGGTCAATCAGCGCCGCCGTATGGGCATGATAAGACGTCAGGCAAACAATCGGCTCATTGCCTTTGCGCGCCATTAAGGCGGGCACGGTGACGCGATTGTTTTTGGCTTGCACGGACATAAGGTTTCCAAGCTTTTCCAATTCATTGAACTGGCGCGGAACCTAACGGAATTTTACGATAAAAGCAATGAAACGGGCGCCGTAAAGCGTCGCCATAAAAGGGATTAAGAAACCAGTTTCAACGATGGCGTATCGGCCAGCTCATCGGTCAGGCCGCTGCAAATCTCCCAAAGCCGCGCCGCTGCCAAATCATTCATCGCCGGATCGGCATTATCCAACTCAGCCTCGCCGTGCACATTATGATAATAGCTGCCATGCGACAGGTCATCTTGCGTGGCGCACATGAGGGTTGTTTGCGCTCCATCGCGCGGTGCAATCAATAAACGCCGTTTCATCCGCTCGCTTATCGAGCCATAATCGCCGCCCAAGGCCGTGGCGACCACGCCCGGATGCACGACAAACACATTCAAATGGCTGTGCCGCTTTTGCAATTCGCGGGCAATCCAAAAATTACCCAGTTTCGAGCGATTATAGGCCTGCATGCCGCCAAACGCACCGCGCCACCTAAAATTCGGCGTGCAATCATCAGCCATTACATAAATATCACCGGTCAGCACAATCACCCGCGCATGGGCGCCGAGCAGACCCTTCATCAGGCCGCGCCGCAACGCAAAATGACCCAACACGTTGGTGCCGAAGCTGATTTCCAACCCTTGCTTGGTCTGCCCATAATCGCGCGCCCAAATAGCTGCATTTTCAATCAATATGTCGATTTGGCGGCCCTTGAGACGCCGCGCAATATCAGCCAGCGCGCGCGAAATACTGTCGAGGTCTGATAAATCACCATGCACCGGTATCATCGCATCGCCATCCAGCCCTTCGGCAATGAATTGCTGCTGTGTCACCTGCGCTTTTTCAATATTACGGCTCACCATGATGAGTTGCGCGCCGCGTTGCAAAAGACCGCGCGCGGTTTCCTTGCCAATGCCTGAGGTGGCGCCGGTGATGAGCGCGATTTTACCGTCCAGCCGCGGCAAATCCGGGCACGGTTCAACCCTGCGTTTTTGCCTGACCATGCAGGCATAAAGTCGGCGTATCGGACTTTTGCTCAGTCGCGCAAGCATGCATTCTCCATTGATTGCATAGTCTACGCATGGCTGAGGGGTTTGGATTTAGCCTGTTTGGGGATTGAGCCTGTTTGTTGTCGGCCAACTTGGCTCACGCAGACGGCATTTTGGCGAAACTATTGACCAAAATCACACCGCCGACAATCATCACCAGGCCAAGCATTGCCTGCCAGTTGAGGCTCTGATTGAGCAAAAAATAACTGAGCAGAGCGACAGTGAACACACCCAAGCCGCTCCATGTCGCATACACAACACCGAGTGGAATTTGCCCCAATGTGAAAGTCATCAGATAAAACGAGGCGGTATAAAACACCACCAGCCCAACACTTGGCGCCGGCTTGGAGAAGTTTTCGGTAAACGGCAATAACATGGTGCCGCATACCTCAAGAATTATCGCGCCAAATAAATAGACATAAGGGCTCATTTCGCCACCAATCGGCCGGAGGTAATAAACTCTCCAAATCGCTCGCACCAAATAATCACCGCCGGAT
>CBFIHY010000185.1:0-2237 GCA_965662315.1 Alphaproteobacteria bacterium | reverse complement strand
ACTCCCCCCCCGCAATAAAGCCGAGGCAGCCATTTTAATGTGTGTAGCCTATAAAAGCCCTTGCGCTTTGAAACTCAGCACTTCGCCGCGTGCGACAATTAAATGGTCGTGCAGCAAAATATTAAAGCCGCGCGCTTGGTCGCGCAGTTTTATGGTCATTTCAATATCGGCTTTTGACGGTGACGGGTCACCGCTCGGATGATTATGGGCGATAATCAGCGCCGTCGCATCAAGGGCGAGGGCGCGTTTCAAAACCTCGCGCGTATAAACCGGCGTGTGGTCAACCGTGCCGCGCCCCATAATTTCATCGGCGATAATCTGATTTTGCTTATCGAGAAAAATCACATGAAATTCTTCAATTTTGTTTTCTGCCATTTTGGTGCGGCAATAAATGATCAAATCATCCCAATTCGCCAGCAGGTCGCGATTAATGGTTTTCACTTGCCCCAATCGCAAGGCGGCGGCTTGTATGGTCAAAAACTCAGACACCACGCGCTCGGTAATGCTTTTGAATTTTATCAGCTCATCCGCAGGCGCTGATAGAACGGCCGAAATATCGCCGAAATGTTCGATTAATTCGCGGGCAATCTCTTTCACATCGCGGCGCGGAATGGCGCGAAATAAAACCAGCTCCAACAGCTCATGATCGGCGAGGGATTTAGGTCCGGCTCGTTGCAGGCGCGCGCGCAGCCGTTTGCGGTGTCCGGCGCGCGGGTTTGTAATTTTATTGGCAGGTATTTTTTGTTGTTTTTCCTGCAAAGCCGTTCTCCTTATCCGGAAGGCGTTTTATGCGGCGTATCACTGCCGTTCAGCGATTTGGTAAAAATCTCACAGCCATTGGCGGTAACGCCGACGGAATGTTCATATTGCGCCGATAAGGTGCGATCGCGCGTAACGGCAGTCCAGCCATCGCCGAGAATTTTCACCGCCGGCTTGCCGAGGTTGAGCATTGGTTCAATGGTAAAGAACATGCCTTCGCGCAGCGTCAGCCCTTCGCCCGGCCGGCCATAATGTAAAATATTCGGCGTGTCATGGAAAATGCGCCCTAGACCATGGCCGCAAAAATCGCGAACAATCGCCAGTCTTTGCACTTCCGCAAAAGATTGAATGGCATGGCCTATATCGCCCAAAGTGGCGCCGGGCTTTACCGCCGCAATGCCCTGCATCAGCGCATCATAGGTGGCATCCATCAGCCTTTGCGCTTTAACCGAGCTCTTGCCGAGCGCATACATGCGGCTATGGTCGCCGTGCCAGCCTTCATGAAACAAGGTCACATCGACATTCATAATATCGCCTTCGCGCAGCAATTTATCGCCCGGAATACCGTGGCAGACGACATGATTTATGGAAGTGCAGATGGATTTGGTGAAACCGCGATAATTCAGCGGAGCCGGAACGGCTCCTAAATCGCGGATAATCTCGACTGCTTTTTGGTCGAGAAAATCGGTCGAGACGCCGGGTTTTACAAAATCGCTGAGCAAATCAAGCGTTTGGGCCGCCATCCGGCCAACCATGCGCATGCCGTCAAAATCCGCTTCCGTATGGATTTTTATCTGGCCGGTATTTTTCAACGGCGCGAGGCTGGCATCAATAAAGTTCATTTTCGTCTCCGACCCGTTCATTACCACATTGGCCGCTATGCTGTCGATAATCGGCCTGTTTATAACCATGGCTTGTCATCTGTGTCTGTAACGCTAAATTGCGCCGCAGAAGAGGAATTTCAATGTCAGAGCAAAAACAAATTACCGCCGCCATGTTAATCATCGGCAATGAGGTCTTGTCAGGCCGCACACAAGACAAAAATCTCGCTTTTGTCGGCAATGCGTTAGGCGAAATCGGCATTGATATGAAAGAAGTGCGCATCGTGCCGGATGAAGAGGACGAGATTATCGGCGCGGTCAATGCGTTGCGGGAAAAATACACTTATGTGTTTACCAGCGGCGGCATTGGGCCGACGCATGATGATATCACCGCTGACTGCATTGCTGCCGCTTTTGGCGTGAAATTGCAAATGCACCCATTGGCGACGCAATTACTGGAAGCGCATTATGAAGCGCAAGGCATTGAATTTAACGCGGCGCGCGCTCGCATGGCGCGTATTCCGGAAGGGGCGTCTTTAATCGACAATCCGGTATCGACCGCGCCCGGTTTTCGCATTGGCAATGTGCATGTGATGGCAGGTGTGCCGAAAATCATGCAAGCGATGATGGAAAATATTTTGCCGACCTTGGAGGGCG
>CBFIHY010000184.1:0-2249 GCA_965662315.1 Alphaproteobacteria bacterium | reverse complement strand
CAGAGAAAACGCGAGGCAGCCGGCTCAAATGATGCTAATAAGGCCTGATGGCAGCCAGTAAAAAACTTCGCCTCGGCGTAAATATTGATCATGTCGCGACCATTCGCAATGCGCGTGGCGGCAAACATCCTGACCCGGTAAAAGCGGCTGAACTGGCGGCTTTGGCCGGTGCAGACGGCATTACCGCGCATTTGCGCGAAGACCGCCGCCATATTGGCGATGCGGATATTGAACGTCTGGCGCAAGAAATCGGTTTGCCGCTCAATCTTGAAATGGCGGCGACCGAAGAAATGCTTGAAATAGCGCTCCGCCATAAACCCAATGCGTGCTGCATTGTGCCTGAAAAACGCCAAGAAGTGACGACCGAAGGCGGGCTTGATGTGGTTGGTGGGCGCGCCGCTTTGGCTGAAATTATTCAGCCGATTAAAGATGCCGGTATTCGCGTTTCGCTTTTTATCGACGCGGATACCGCACAGATAGAAACCTCTGCCGAATTGGGCGCAGATATTATTGAATTGCATACCGGCACTTATTGCCATGCGCATCATGACGGTAAGGACGCGGCTTTTGCCGCCGAGTTGGAAAAGTTGAAAGCCGGTGCGGTTTTGGCGGATGGCTTGGGGCTGGAAGTGCATGCCGGTCATGGGCTTTGCTTTGAGACCGTGTCACCGATTGCCGCCATACCGGAAATGGTCGAATTGAATATCGGGCATTTTCTGATTGGCGAAGCGATTTTCACCGGCCTTGAAGGGGCGATTGGTGAAATGCGTCGGCTGATGCTGGAAGCCCGGCGAGGTGTTTCGGCATGATTTTGGGTATTGGTAATGACATTATCGACATTCGCCGTATCGAGAAATCGCTGGAGCGGTTCGGCGACCGCTTCGTGCAAAGACTGTTTACGGAGACCGAGCAAAGACGCTCAGAGCGGCGCAAATTGCGCGCTGCCTCTTATGCCAAACGCTTTGCGGCCAAAGAAGCTTGCTCTAAGGCCTTGGGCACCGGCTTGCGACAAGGCGTGTTCTGGCGCGATATGGGGGTGACCAATTTGCCGTCAGGCAAACCGACCATGACGTTGACCAATGGTGCGCTGGCGCGGCTCAATAAAATGGTGCCGACCGGCATGCAGCCGCAAATCGATTTAACAATCACTGATGATTTTCCGCAGGCGCAGGCGATTGTCATTATTTCCGCCATACCGCAAAACGAGGCCGGTTAATGTCTGAAGAAACGCTGGCCAAGCCGGAAGCAAAGCCTGAAAAGAAACCCGATACGTGGCAAGATAATGTTCGCATTTTTCTGATTGCCGCGGCGATTGCCTTGGTTATTCGCTCGCTCATGTTTCAGCCATTCAATATTCCCTCAAGTTCGATGAAGCCGACTTTGTTGATTGGCGATTTTCTGTTTGTCACCAAATTCAGCTATGGCTATTCGCGTCACAGCCTACCATTCAGCCCGCCCTTATTTGACGGGCGCACATCAGAGCGCGGGCCGCAGCGCGGCGATGTTGTGGTGTTCAAATTGCCAAGCGATGGGCGGACGGATTTCATTAAACGGGTAATCGGTCTGCCCGGTGACACGGTGCAGGTCAAAGATGGCGTTGTCTGGCTCAATGGCACGCCGATTAAGCGCGAGGCGATGGTTGATTTTGAAGAGCCGCGCCGCAATGCGCCGCCGCAGAAAATTCGCCGCTATCGTGAAACCTTGCCGAGCGGGCGCAGCTATATGACGCTCGACCAGATTGACGGCAGTCCGGCCGATAATACCGGCGTTTATGAAGTGCCTGAGGGGCATTATTTCATGATGGGTGACAATCGTGACAATTCAACCGATAGCCGCTTTTTGCGTTATGTCGGTTATGTGCCGCATGAAAACCTGGTCGGTCCGGCGAAAATTCTGTTCTTCTCTTTTGACGACCGAACGCGGTTTTATGAATTTTGGCGTTGGCCGATTTCCATTCGTTTCTCGCGCTTGTTCAATCTGGTGGATTGATGGACGGGCTGGCCGAATTTCAAAAAACACTTGGCTATGAATTTGCCGATGAGACGCTTTTGCATCGCGCCTTGCGCCATGCCAGCCTGAATGTGGATGCCGATAATGAAGCATTGGAATTTCTTGGCGACCGCGTTTTGGGGTTGGCCATTTCGGATATATTGGTCGCCCGTTATCCGGATGAGAAAGAAGGTAATCTGGCGCGACGCCTCAATCATTTGGTTAGCGGTAAAACCTGTGCGGCCATTGCCCGCCAATGG
>CBFIHY010000183.1:0-2289 GCA_965662315.1 Alphaproteobacteria bacterium | reverse complement strand
CGCGCTTCCGCCTTGCCATAGAGATGCACATAAGTGGCTTTTTGCGCCGCCAGCTTTTGCCATTGATTGACTTCATCGCCCAACAGATTGGTCATCACCGCATCGCTATGCGCGCGCGGGTCGCCCAATGGCCAACCGGCAATGGCGCGAATATGCTGCTCAAATTGGCCGCAATGGCAGGCATCTTGCGTCAAATGGCCGGAATTATGCACCCGCGGGGCAATTTCATTAATCAAGAGCGCATCGCCGACAACAAAGCACTCAATCGCCAGCACCCCAACATAATCAAGGGCAGCGGCTAGCTTTTCGGCCATGTCAGTCGCCTGTGTCTGTGCGCTGGCCGGTAAATTGGCGGGCAGGGTGGATGTGTGCAGAATATGATTGCGATGCACGTTTTCGATAATTTCATAGCAAGCGCTGCTGCCGTCTTGCGCGCGCGCCACCAGCACCGAGACTTCCCGCTCAAACGGCACCAAGGCTTCCAATATAGCCGGTTGCGCGTCAAGTTCGGCCAGCACGGCGGCCAAATCACTGTCGGGGTCGAGCCGCCATTGGCCTTTGCCGTCATAGCCAAAGCGGCGAGTTTTCAAAATCCCATGGCCACCGGTTTCGGCCAAAGCCGCCTCGAGGTCGCCCAAATTGGCGATGTCGAAAAAATCCGCTGTTTGAAGGCCATGCTCGCGCATGAAAGATTTTTCAACCCATCGGTCTTGTGCCACTTGCAGCGGTTTGGCGGACGGAAAAACGTTTTTGGCTTGGGCCAAATGCGCCACCGTTTCGACCGGAATATTTTCAAATTCATAGGTAACGACGTCAACCGCCGCGGCAAAAGCTGACAGCGCATTTAAATCATCATAGGCGGCTGCGGTGAACGCGCCGGCCACATGCGCTGCCGGACAATCTTTTTCGGGACAATAAATATGCGTCTTTAAACCCAGTTCAGCCGCCGCCAGTGCCAGCATGCGGCCCAATTGACCGCCACCGACAATGCCGATGGTTGCATTGGGCGCCAAACGATCAGTCGTCACGCGGCACCTCGGCAACTTTTGCAGATTGCGCATCGCGCCATGCTTCCAGCCTTTCGGCCAAAGCGGGGTCTTCATTGGCGACAATCGCGGCAGCCATCAGCGCGGCGTTTTTTGCGCCGGCCTCGCCAATCGCCAATGTGCCGACGGGAATACCGGCCGGCATTTGCACGATGGATAACAGGCTGTCTTGGCCTGACAGGGCTTTTGATTGTATCGGCACACCGAGAACCGGAACCGTGGTTAGCGCGGCGGTCATGCCGGGCAAATGGGCCGCCCCACCGGCGCCCGCGATAATGACTTTCAAACCGTTTTGCTTGGCAGCGCGGGCATAGTCATACATGCGGTCGGGGGTGCGATGCGCAGAGACGATTTTGCATTCATGCGGCACGGCCAATTCATCAAGAATTTCCGCTGCCAGTTTCATGGTCGACCAGTCGCTCTGGCTGCCCATAATAATGCCGATTTTTGCGTCGCTCATTTTTGCCTCCGCCGGATTATGTCCGCCGCCTTATTTCCGTCCTGAAACGGGAAAGCGCGGGTATAGCTTGTTTTTAACATGTTTTTCAAGCCGAATTTCGCTGTTTTGCAATATCGCTAAATAATATCGCTGGACAGGCCTGCGACATGCTGCCACAGTTTTACTTTATGGAGGTGTCGATGCGTAACGATGCACGCCTCTCCAGCCTCAAGCGCCAACATCAGGTGCTGGATGCTGAAATCAGGCTCAGACAGGCTGATATGTCCGAAGATACGTTGGATATCTGGACATTAAAACGCAAGAAACTGGTCCTGAAAGAAGAGATAGAGGCTCTTCAGGAAAGAAACTGACCACCGATACAGGTTTTGGCGGTTTTACTTAGCTTTTGAAAACGTCTTCCGGACGCAAGGTCTCGTCTGTGTCATCTTCGCTCGGCGTACTTGGCGCGCTTTCGCCGAAAACATCCGCTTCGCTGACATTTCCGGTCGGTTGCGGTGCTTCATAGCTCGGCGCTGCCGGTGTCTCTTGTATCACGGCAGTGGTTTCGGTTGCTTCTTTCAACACCTCACCGTTTTTCGCCGCTTCACGCGCCAGACGCTTCTGACGACGCTCTTCTCGCTTCGCCGCTTTGGCAACATAATCATCCAATTCGATTTGCGAACACATGCCCAGCGTTACTGGGTCGACCGGCGTGATATTGGCCATATTCCAATGGCTGCGGTCGCGCACGCTTTGAATGGTCGGTTTGGTTGTGCCGACCAGACGGCCGATTTCCGCATCGTT
>CBFIHY010000182.1:0-2303 GCA_965662315.1 Alphaproteobacteria bacterium | reverse complement strand
GAAGGCGGACGCCATGAAATATGGGCGAACCGCAGCGGAGAGAAGTTCCCCGTGCCACGCGGCACAGTCAAACAAAAATCATTGCTGGTCGCTATTCTCAAGCAAGCAGGAATTGAGGACTAAACCGTCCGAGCTAGCTCTGTGCGGTAAGCGCTTATACCACCGACTTGCCCTGCCACGTCCAGCAGCGCGCTAAAAGCACTTGGCAGCTTTGCTGTCCTAGTGCGCCTTGCGCCAGCGAACTGCCGATAGGCGGTAAGTCGGAAAGCTGATGGCGGCCGATCTGAGCAAGCTGAGAGAAACCTCGAAGCCACCAACAGCGCGTTTCAAAATTTGATTCAATTCTATCGCGCAGCAGGCTCGGCCTAGTGGCCCGCGCCGCGCGACGGGGCGTCAACCGCTGGCGCGGTTGAGCGTTACCCATAAAACAGATTGAGAAATCAGGCAGTCTGTGCGAGAGCTGCGCGACTTTCACCCAAACCTTCGGCTATGAGAAAAGCCAGTTCAAGGGCTTGGCTGCCATTGAGGCGTGGGTCGCAATGAGTGTGATAGCGGCTCGACAAATCTTCTTCCGAAATCGCCTGCGCACCACCAAGGCACTCAGTGACGTTTTGGCCGGTCATCTCGAAATGAATACCGCCGGCATGCGTGCCCTCGGCCTGATGCACGCCCATAAAGCGCTGCACTTCGGTAAGGATACGGTCAACCGGACGGGTTTTATAGCCGTTGGAGGCCTTAATCGTATTGCCGTGCATCGGGTCGCAAGACCAAACAACCTTGCGGCCTTCGCTCTCAACCTTGCGGACAAGCGCGGGCAGATGATTTTCAACATTGTCATGGCCAAAGCGCGCAATCAGCGTGATGCGGCCCGGCTCATTTTCCGGGTTCAGCTTATCCAGCAATGTTATCAGCTCATCCGGCTCCAGCGATGGGCCGCATTTCAGGCCAATCGGGTTTTTCACGCCGGACAAAAATTCAACATGCGCGCCATCGGGTTGGCGCGTGCGGTCGCCAATCCACAGCATATGCGCCGAGGTGTCATAATGCTCGCCACTGGTGCTGTCGAGGCGCGTCAGCGCTTGCTCATAACCCAGCAGCAGCGCCTCATGGCTGGTATAAAAATCGACCATGCCCATTTGCGGGGCGGTGGTGCTGGAAATGCCGCAAGCCGCCATGAATTCCATCGCCTGGTCAATTTGGCCGGCCATTTCTTCATAGCGCGCGCCTTGCGGGCTATCGGCGACAAAGCCTTGGTTCCAGCGATGCACTTCGGTCAAATCGGCATAACCGCCTTTGGCGAAAGCACGCAGCAGGTTCAGCGTCGAGGCGGCTTGACGGTAAGCGGCAATTTGCCGTTCCGGATCCGGCACACGGGCGCCGCTTTCAAATTCAATGCCGTTAATAATGTCACCGCGATAGCTCGGCAATTCGACACCATCAATGGTTTCCGTATCGGCAGAGCGTGGCTTGGCGAATTGTCCGGCCATGCGACCGACCTTAATCACCGGCAGCTTGGCACCGAAAGTCAGCACCACAGACATTTGCAGCATCACGCGAAACGTGTCGCGAATATTATCGGCATGGTGCTCGGCAAAGCTTTCGGCGCAATCGCCGCCTTGCAGCAAAAAGGCGCGGCCTTCACACACTTCAGCCAGTTGCGCTTTCAGATTGCGCGCCTCACCGGCAAACACCAAAGGCGGAAAGCTTGCCAGACGGGTTTCCACATCGGCCAGTTTGCTCGCATCATCATAGGCGGGAACTTGCTTAATCGGAAAGTCGCGCCAGCTTTTCGGTGTCCAACTCATTTTCTCTCTCTTCCACTCTGTGGATATCTCATATTCATTTCTGATATACGGATTTTAGGCGGAAAAATAAAGGGCTTAGATGGTTTTGATAAGCCGCCGTCCGAAATTGCCGCCGCCAAACAATGCCTCATAGGCATTGGGTGCATCTTCAATATTATCGCTAATATCTTCCTTATAGGTCAGTTGGCCATCGCGAATAAGCGCCGCCATGGCTGCCTGCGCCTCGGGGAATTGCCGCGCATAATCATAAACCACAAGGCCTTCCATACGCAGCCGATGGGTGATGAAGCGCGTCGTCTGGCGAATGCCAACCGGTTGCTGGCGGTTATATTCCGCCGTTTGGCCGGAAACGATGATGCGGCCTTTCTCATTCATATTCAGCAATGCCGCATCCAACATTTCGCCGCCAATATTATCGAAATAAATATCAACGCCATTGGGGCAGGCAGCGGCAATGGCCTTTGTTAAATCGGCTTCCGATTTGTAATCAATCGCCGC
>CBFIHY010000181.1:0-2372 GCA_965662315.1 Alphaproteobacteria bacterium | reverse complement strand
ATGGTTTGAAACCGGTGAGGGGCCGCGACTGACACCGATTGAAAATGGCGATGCTTTGCGTATCGACAATGCGATGCAGCATTTGGCACCAATTTTTGAGACCGTGTCGCGTCTGTCTAAAAGCTTGCCGCGCGAAACAACGCTTATCGGATTTGCCGGTGCGCCATGGACGGTGGCCAGCTATATGGTCGCCGGTCGCGGCACGCCCGACCAAGCCCCGGCGCGCGCATTGGCTGAAAATGATGCGGCGGCGTTTCAATCGATCATTGATATATTGGTCACGGCGACGATTGATTATTTGGCGGCGCAAGCAGCTGCCGGGGCAGAAGTCTTGCAAATTTTTGAAAGCTGGGCGGGGTCGTTAAAAGGCGCTGCTTTTGAGCGGTGGTGCATGGAACCGGTGGCGGCAATTATTGCCGGTCTGCGCGCGCGCGAAATTAACCTGCCGATTATCGCTTTCCCGCGTGCTGCCGATTATCACATGGGCACCTATTGTGCGGCGACGCAGTGTAATGCGCTGAGCTTGGATACATCCGCTGATATAGACCGGATACGCGCCGAGGTGGGCCCGGATATGGTGCTGCAAGGCAATCTCGACCCGCAAGTGCTGGTGGCCGGTGGCGCGCCATTAGAGCAAGCGGTAAATGATATCCTGGCGCGGACCAAAAACACGCCGCATATTTTCAATCTCGGTCATGGCATTGTGCCGCAAACCCCGCCGGAACATGTCGGCCGTTTGATCGAGCTTATTCGCGAGGCAGGCTGATGGCTTTTTTAACCGACTATTATCGCTGGCTATTGGCGTTTCATATTATTGCGGTGATGTTTTGGATGGCCGGCATGTATTATTTGCCGCGGCTGTTTGTTTATCACGCTGAGGCGCTGGAAAATAATACCGCGCATGAGATGTTTCCGGTGATGCAGGAAAAACTTCTACGTATCATCATGAACCCGGCAATGATTGCTGCTTGGATTTTTGGCCTGTCATTGATTTTTGCCGCCGGTCATTGGCCGATTGTTGATATTTGGCTGATCGGGAAATTGGCCTGTGTCCTTGTGCTGACCGGCTATCACGGGTTTTTGGCCAAAACGCGTAAAGCATTGCTGACCGGCGTGTTGCCGCACCCGTCAAAATTTTATCGGATGATTAATGAAGTGCCGCCCATATTAACGATTATCATTGTTATCTTGGTGGTGGTGCAGCCATTTTAAAGCGCGCTTGAGAAAACCCTTGCGCTGCGCTATACTTCAAACTCCTACCGAGGGCCGCTAGCCGGCACTATTTGTTTTTCGTAAAAAATTGTTGCGGGCCCGGGTCTCGGGCGGCTGGCATTTTCTTATTTTCGCGAGCGTGATCATGGATCAAATCAAACTTGAAGAATTAAAGGCAAAATCGCCGACCGAGCTCTTGGCTTTTGCCGAGCAGCATGAAATTGAAAATGCCTCGGCTATGCTGAAGCAGGATATGTTGTTCGCGATTTTGAAAAAATTGGCCGAGGATAATGTGACCATTATCGGCGAAGGGGTTGTTGAAGTGCTGCAAGATGGCTTCGGCTTTTTGCGTTCACCCGATGCCAATTATTTGCCGGGACCGGATGATATTTATGTCAGCCCCAGCCAAATTCGTCGCTTTGCTTTGCGGACCGGCGATACGCTTGAGGGTGAAATTCGCAGTCCGAAAGATGGCGAGCGTTATTTCGCGCTTTTAAAAGTCAATAAGATTAATTTTGAAGACCCGGAAAAAGCGCGCCAAAAAGTGCATTTTGATAATTTGACGCCGCTTTATCCCGATGAAGCGGTGCGGATGGAAATTGACGACCCGACCCGCAAAGATTTATCGACCCGCGTCATCGATATTGTATCGCCCATGGGTAAGGGCCAACGTGCATTGATTGTGGCGCCGCCGCGTACCGGTAAAACCGTATTGATGCAAAATATCGCGCAAGCCATCGCCGCCAATCACCCTGAATGTTATCTGATTGTTTTGTTGATTGATGAGCGGCCCGAAGAAGTAACCGACATGCAACGCTCGGTTGATGGCGAGGTGGTATCATCGACCTTTGACGAGCCGGCGACACGGCATGTGCAAGTGGCCGAAATGGTCATTGAGAAAGCCAAACGCCTGGTCGAGCACGGCCGCGATGTGGTGATTTTATTGGACAGCATTACCCGTTTGGGACGCGCCTATAATACGGTGGTGCCAAGTTCCGGCAAAGTGTTGACCGGTGGTGTTGATGCCAATGCGCTGCAACGCCCAAAGCGGTTTTTCGGCGCGGCGCGTAACATTGAAGAAGGCGGCTCGCTGACCATTATTTCAACCGCCCTGATCGAAACCGGCTCGCGCATGGATGAGGTTATCTTTGAAGAATTTA
>CBFIHY010000180.1:0-2390 GCA_965662315.1 Alphaproteobacteria bacterium | reverse complement strand
GTGCCCAGCCAGTTTTCTGCACTGGGCGGGGCCGGTGCCGGACGGTCGAGATTGAGATTTATCGTGTCATAGCTGTAGCGCAAAAGCGGCCAAATAATAAAACCTCCCTTGTCGCCCTCTTCGCCTTCAATCAGCGCCACCACAAACGGGTCGCGATAATCCGCCTCCGTGGCGAAATCGCCGCCAAATTCGGTTTCCGCATAGGTTTTGAAAACCGGCATATAAAACGCCCCCTCATGGCGAATAAGCAGCGGCTTATCATTGGCCAGAAATTCCGCGAACAGGGTGACGAAAAACAAAATGCCGAACAGCCAAAGCGATACCAGCCCGCGGCGATTGGCTTTGAAATTGCGCCAGCGTCTTTCATTGAGCGGCGAGATTGTGCGGGTCGGTTTTGTCATGTTTAGCTCTGTTCCTAACCCTGTACCCGCGCTTCAAAATCAATGCGCGGGTCAACCCACATATAAGTCAGGTCAGAGACCAAAGTGACCAAAAGGCCGATAAGGCCGAAAATATACAGCGAGGCAAACACCACCGGATAATCGCGATTAATGATGCTCTCATAGGCTAACAGCCCCAGCCCATCGAGCGAGAAAATCGTTTCGATGAGCAAAGAGCCGGTAAAAAACGCGCCAATAAAAGCACCCGGAAATCCGGCAATGACAATCAGCATGGCATTGCGGAACACATGCCGGTAAAGCACGCTGGTTTCATCCAGCCCTTTGGCCCGCGCCGTGGTGACATATTGTTTTCTTATTTCATCCAGAAAGGCGTTTTTGGTCAAAAGCGAGGTGGTGGCGAAACCGGAAATCGTCATCGCCAAAACCGGCAATGTGATATGCCATAGATAATCGGTGACTTGCCCGAAGACACTCAACTCGTCGAAATTATCCGAAGTCAGCCCGCGCAAGGGGAACCAATCGAGATAAGAACCGCCGGCCAGCAGCACAATCAGCATCACGGCGAATAAAAACCCCGGTATCGCATAGCCGACAATAATCACCGCGGATGTCCAAACATCAAATGTGGTGCCGTCGCGGCGCGCCTTGGCAATGCCCAAAGGAATGGAGATTAAATAGGTCAGCAGCGTCGTCCATAAGCCCAGTGTGATGGAGACCGGCAGTTTTTCGGCAATCAAATCGACCACCGGAATATCGCGATAATAGCTCTCGCCGAAATCAAACCGCGCATAATCGCCAATCATTTTGAAAAACCGCTCATGCACCGGCTTGTCAAAACCGAATTGTGCCTCCAATTCGGCGATAAATTCAGGGTCGAGGCCTTGCGCCCCGCGATATTGCGAATTGACTGCCGCTTGTGCCGCCGCATTGGTTCCCAGCGAACTGCCGTCTTGCGTGCCGGTAAAGCGCGATGTGGCGCTGACATCATGACCTTGTAATTGCGCAATCACCCGCTCCACCGGGCCACCCGGGGCAAATTGAATGATGGCAAAACTGATCGCCATAATGCCGAAAATGGTCGGCACCATCAGCAATAAGCGGCGAAGAATATAAGCGGCCATGGCGGCTTATTCCTTCCACCAAATGGTCGGAAATCCAAGCCCGTGTTTGGGCATTTTCTGTGGCCGTTGCAGCCCTTTCCAATAGGCCAAACGCTCATGCGGGGCATGCCATTGCGGCATCACATAATGATTGGATACCAGCACCCGGTCGAGCGCCCGTGTGGCGGTGACCAGTTCTTGCCGCGAACCGGCAAAAATCAATTTTTCAACCAGCGTGTCGACCGCCTTGTCTTTAATGCCGATATAATTGCGCCCGCCCGGTCGGTCGGCGGCGGCTGATGACCAATAATCGCGCTGTTCATTTCCCGGCGATAGCGATTGCCCAAAGCTCATCACCACCGCATCAAAATCATAATTGGTGACGCGGTTTTGATATTGCGTCGGATCAATGGTGCGCATTTTCGCTTCAATGCCCAGCTTGGCGAGGTTTTTCACATAAGGCGCCACAATCCGTTCAAACGCCGGTTGCACCAGCAAAAACTCAATGGTGAAAACCGCGCCGTCTTTTTTCAGCTTACCGGCATCAATTTTCCATCCGGCTTTTTCCAATAGCGCGCGCGCTTTGCGTAAATTGCCGCGAATATTGCCACTGCCATCAGTCACCGGATTTTGAAATAGCGGCCCGAATGTTTTGGCCGGCACTTGCCCGCGCAAAGGCTCCAATAATTTCAATTCACCGGCCGATGGGGTGCCGCGCGCGGCCAATTCAGAGCCCTGAAAAAACGAGCCGGTGCGCGCATATTGGCCGTAAAATAAATTCTTTTTCGTCCATTCAAAATCATATGCCCAATTCAACGCTTCGCGGACATGGATATTGTCAAAGCGCGCGCGGCGCAGATTAAACACAAAACCTTGCATGCCGGACGAG
>CBFIHY010000179.1:0-2428 GCA_965662315.1 Alphaproteobacteria bacterium | reverse complement strand
CGAAGGTAAAGCCAAAGTTCTTTTCGAAGGACCGGAACCCGGCACGCTGGTGCAATATTTTAAAGATGATACGACCGCCTTTAATGCCGAAAAGCATGAAGTTCTGGATGGCAAAGGTGTGCTCAATCTGCGCATTTCGGAATATATTTTCACCCAGCTGGAAGCGATTGGCGTGCCGACGCATTTCATCAAAACATTGAATATGCGCGAGCAGCTTATTCGCCAAGCTGAAATTATTCCGTTGGAAGTTGTGGTGCGCAATGTCGCCGCCGGTTCCTTGGTCAAACGCTTGGGCCTGAGCGAAGGCGATGCCCTGCCGCATCCGCTGGTCGAATATTATTATAAGGATGATGATCTCGGCGATCCGATGATTTCTGAAGGCCATATTGCCGTATTTGGGTGGTGCGGGCCGCAAGAATTGGATGAGATTGTTTCCATGGCGGTGCGCATTAATGACTTTATGAGCGGCATGTTTCAGGCCGTCGGCATTAAGCTGGTCGATTTTAAATTGGAATTTGGCCGCGTTTGGGATGGCGAGCAGCAGCGCATTGTGCTGGCTGATGAAATCAGCCCCGATAGCTGCCGGCTGTGGGACACACAATCAAATGAAAAAATGGATAAGGACCGGTTCCGGCAAGATTTGGGCGGCATGGTAGAGGCGTATCAAGAAGTCGCTCGCCGCCTTGGTTTGCTGACCGATATTCGCCCCGAAAAAGGCGAAGGCCCGAAATTGGTAAAATAGGAAAAGCAATGAAAGCGACCATTCATATTACCCTTAAAAACGGCGTGCTGGACCCGCAAGGCAAAGCGATTGAAAACGCGCTTGGCCAATTGGGCTTTGGCGGCGTTGATGAAGTGCGGCAAGGCAAGCTGATTGAAGTCAATCTGAGCGAGACCGATGCCGGCAAGGCAGAAGCGGCACTGACCGATATGTGCGAGAAATTGCTCGCCAATACGGTGATTGAAAACTACCAAATTCATCTCGATAGCGAGTAGGCCATGCAAGCAGCGGTTATTGTTTTTCCCGGGTCAAATTGCGACCGCGACGTCGCCGTTTGCCTCGAAGCAGCTATGGGTAAAGCCCCGCTTATGGCGTGGCACGGCGATGCCGATTTACCCAAATCTGATTTAATTGTTCTGCCCGGCGGCTTTTCTTATGGCGATTATTTACGCTGCGGCTCCATGGCAGCCAATAGCCCGATTATGCGCGAAGTGGTCGCGCAGGCCGAAAAAGGCGCTGCCGTTTTGGGCATATGCAACGGCTTTCAAGTGCTGACTGAATGTGGGCTTTTGCCGGGCGTGCTGATGCAAAATAAAGGGTTGAATTTTGTTTGCCGCAATACGCGCCTATCGGTCACCAATAATGCGACGGCGTTTACCGCGCAATATCGGCCGCATGAAGAAATCATCATTCCGGTGGCGCATAATGAAGGCAATTATTTTGCCGATGACGACACGCTGAAACAATTGCAGGACGAAAATCGCATCGCCTTTACCTATGCCGATGGCGATAATCCGAATGGCGCATGTCTTGATATTGCAGGTATTAGCGATAAGGCGGGCCGCATTGTCGGCATGATGCCGCATCCTGAACGCCGCGCTGAAAGCGCCCTTGGCGGCGAAGACGGTAGGCGCATGTTCACCGGCATTGTGGAGGCCTTATCGTGAGCCATATTAATGATACGCAAATCACCGATGAGATTGTCGCCGAACACGGTCTGACGCCGGACGAATATAAAATGGTTTGCGAGCATATGGGCCGCACGCCGAATTATACGGAACTGGGCGTATTCTCGGTTATGTGGTCGGAACATTGCTCTTACAAATCGTCTCGCAAATGGCTGAAAAAACTTCCCGTCGACGGGCCGCAAGTCATTCAAGGGCCGGGTGAAAATGCCGGTGTGATTGATATTGGCGATGGTGACGCGGCGGTGTTCAAAATGGAAAGCCATAATCACCCGTCATTTATCGAGCCTTATCAAGGCGCGGCCACCGGTGTTGGCGGTATTATGCGCGACGTGTTTACTATGGGCGCGCGGCCTGTGGCCAATCTCAATGCGTTGCGTTTTGGCCAGCCGGAGCATCCGAAAACCCGTCATTTGGTTGCCGGTGTGGTTTCCGGCATTGGCGGCTATGGCAATTGTATTGGCGTACCGACGGTTGGCGGTGAGATTAATTTCGACAAAAGCTATAATGGCAATATTTTGGTCAATGCGATGTGTGTTGGCGTGGCGCGCACCGATAAGATTTTCTATGCCGCCGCAACCGGCATCGGCTCGCCGGTCGTTTATGTCGGTTCAAAAACCGGACGCGACGGCATTCACGGCGCCACCATGGCATCAGCTGAATTTGACGATGCGTCGGAAGAAAAACGCCCGACCGTGCAAGTCGGTGACCCGTTTACCGAGAAATTGCTATTGGAAGCGTG
>CBFIHY010000178.1:0-2441 GCA_965662315.1 Alphaproteobacteria bacterium | reverse complement strand
TGAAGAAAAACCGATTGATTTTGACGCCAGCCACCTCGATGCCAAACGCTATACGCCGTCAAATATGCGGCGTCTCGGCCGATAAACAGCCGGTAAAGAGCCGATAAAGAGCAGGTAAACACGAGATAAAGAGCATAAAAAGCCGCTTTATCCTGCGTGAGGCTTTTTGCCTCTTGCCCTTTATCGTCGGCTTTTCTAAGGTGCAAACACAAAGAGGCGGGTAACCGCACTTAGGGAGACAATTATGATAAAGAACATTATGCGCACCGGTTTGGTGCCCGCATTTACAGTTGGACTTTCTTTACTGGCGGCTCCGGCTCTGTTGGCAGCCGCGGCACTGCTGAGCACATCGGCTTTGGCTGATGGCCACGGCAATCATGGCGGCAAGCCGCAAGCTTATGAATATGCCCAGCCCAGTAAGCTGGCCACCAAAGCGCTTTTGCTGGATAGCGCCAAAGCCGGTTCGCGCATGGTCGCGGTTGGTGAATATGGCCATATTCTTTTGTCAGATGATAATGGCGATAATTGGCGGCAAGCCAATTCCGTGCCGACCCGCAACACGCTGACCGGCATTTTGTTTCTCGACAATCAAACCGGTTTTGCTGTCGGCCATGAAGCGACCATTTTGAAAACCACTGATGGCGGTGAAAACTGGACGCTGCAACATAATGAGCGTCGCGGTGAAACGCCGCTTTTTGCGGTGCATTTTGCCGATGCGCAAAACGGCATTGCGGTTGGCGGTTTCTCTTACACATTTGAAACCAAAAATGGCGGCGAAACATGGACGAAGCGCACATTGGTTGAAGACAGCTATGACGACTTCCACCTGAATGATTTATTCTCCGACAATAAAGGCAATATCTACATTCCGGCTGAGTTCGGCACGGTTTACAAATCACGCGATCGCGGCCGCACATGGTCAGCCATTGAAACCGGCTATGACGGCTCATTTTGGGGCGGCATGGCACTGAAAAATGGCGACGTGCTGGTCTTCGGCATGCGCGGCAATGTTTGGCGCTCGGCCAATGGCGGCAAATCTTGGAACCAAGTTGAAACCGGCACCGACCAATCGGTTTCCGGCGGCACCCAATTGGATGATGGCCGCATTGTGCTGGCCGGCCTGTCGGGCACGGTTTTGGTTTCTGCCGATAATGGCAAAAGCTTTACCGCCCAACAACGCCCCGACCGTTTGAGCTTTGCCACCGCCATGGGCAAATCCGGCGATGATATTATTCTGATGGGCGACCCGGGCATTAAGCAGCACAATCTGTCTGAATAATTTCCCGCTGCATCAATAAATTAAAACGGCCCCGCAGGTGTTCCTGTCGGGGCCTTTTTCATGCTGTCGCCTTTTACTGTCCTAAACGAATGTTATCAGCGAGACGATAATGCCGATGGCGGCAATTTGCGTCCCCATCATCCATTTCACAAGTTCGGTTTTGGTTTCCGCAATCGCCAGTCCGGTCTCGGCGCGTAATTGCTCAATATCACGCTTCACCTCCACAATATCCTGCTTCACCTCCGCAATATCCTGCTTGGTCGCCAGATTGCTGTTAATCAGCGCAATTTGTTCATCGGCCAGTGCTTCGGCAATGGCCTCGTCCAAACCGGCGTCGGTCATGCGCTTGATAAAGCGATGCGTGTCAAACACAATCGGGTCTTTCATTTGCTGGCTCATCGCCGAACGATAGCTGAAAGACCGAGGCGCAACAACCCCGCCAATTTCAATCGGTCTACTCGAAAAGCAATAAGTTAAATCGAAGAAAATAAAAAAAAATAGCCTTCTAGACTCTTTGCCCGTCTTGGCTTTCTCATACGCTTTGAGGGCTTTTCTTTGAGGAGGCCGTCATGCGCGTTTTCGGGCAGGGCGGAAGATAAAACCATCTAAGAAGAAAACAACAAGAAGAGAATAAGAAAAGCCATCAGGAGAACGGGCAGCGGCCCGCACCTTAAAGTCTGTTTGTTACGTTTCTTTCCTGTTTCGCATTTGCCGCCGCCGCAGCATAAGCCGCCGACAATAATCCGTCGGCCATCACGCCGACGCCAATAATAATTTGTCGGCCCAACAGGGAGGGAGCGCCAATGTCGTTTAACGATAAATCGTTCACAAAAAACAAAAAGCCGCGCCATAAACAGCCGGCCACACATTATTTATTGGGGGCGGCTGCTGCAGTGGCCCTGTTACTGCCATCCGGGCAGGCCGAAGCCTATATGGTTAAACTGGGTACGGTTGATATTCAGATTGATACGACTTTGTCGTTTGGTGCCAGCATGCTGACCAGCGACCGCGAAGAGCAATACCTTCCTATCGCTAATGGCGGGCCTGCCGATGAGCAAATCTACGGCGAACCGACTGGTGTTGCAGACCCGCCCATCAATCCAACAAATTGTTTAGCAGAACCCGCTTACGGGACTTTTTGCCAAAACCCAACAACTGCCTT
>CBFIHY010000177.1:0-2512 GCA_965662315.1 Alphaproteobacteria bacterium | reverse complement strand
ACGCGCTGATTGCAGACCCCGACACGCTGGTGATTGATACGCGCAATGCCTATGAGGTGGCGATCGGCACGTTTGACGGCGCGGTCGACCCGAAGACCGACAGCTTTCGCGAGTTCCCCGATTGGGTGGATAATTATTTGGCCAATCTCGAAAGCCCGCCGAAAAACATTGCGATGTTTTGCACCGGCGGCATTCGCTGCGAAAAATCCACCGCCTATCTGGTCGGCAAGGGCTATGAAAACATCTTTCATCTCGAAGGCGGCATTTTGAAATATCTGCAAGAAACGCCGGAAGAAGAAAGCGCATGGCAGGGCGATTGCTTTGTGTTCGACCAGCGCGTTTCCGTGCGTCACGGTTTAGAGGAAGGCGATTATGATATGTGCCACGCCTGCCGCATGCCGCTAACCGACGACGATAAACAATTGAACAGTTTCGAGGCCGGTGTCTCTTGCCTGCATTGCATCAACACGCATAGCGAGGCCGACCGCGCCCGTTTTCGCGAACGGCAAAAGCAAATCAAGCTGGCGAAAGCCCGCGGCGAAAAACATATTGGCGGCGTATAGTGCAACCGCTTCTCTATAGCTTTCGCCGATGCCCCTATGCGATGCGCGCGCGCATCACGCTGGCGGCGGCTGAAGTGGAATTGCAATTGCGCGAGATTGTGCTGCGCGATAAGCCCGACCATATGCTGGCGCTTTCGCCCAAGGGCACCGTGCCGGTGCTGCAATTGCCCGATGGCACGGTGCTGGATGAAAGCCGCGATGTGATGGATTGGGCGCTGGCGCGGCACGACCCGCATCAATGGCTGGCGCATAAAGATGACGCGCTGATTGATTTATTCGATGGCGCGTTCAAGCATCATCTCGACCGCTATAAATATGCCACCCGCTATCACGGCGAAGATGCGCAGGAAAATCGCACCGTCTGTCATGAGATATTGAAACAGCTGGAGCCGCGCCTTGCCGAGGGCTGGCTGGCCGGTAAAAGCCCGGCCTATACCGATATCGCGCTGCTGCCATTTGTCCGCCAGTTTCGCATTGCTGACCCGCAATGGTTTGATGAAGACATGGCGCTGCCAAATGTTCAAAATTGGGTGCAGCGCTTTCTCGATTGGCCGCCCTTTACGCGCATTATGGGCAAATATGAATTATGGCTCGACAGCGACAAAGAGCACCGGTTTCCGCCCCTTTCTTAACGCGTCGGTTTATGCCAACCTTTCGGCACATAAGGGAGATGACGATGGATGATGCGCTGCCCGAGGGCATGAAGGTTTGTATTGTCGGTGCCGGATGTTCCGGTTTCACCACCGCCAAACGGTTGAAGGATTTCGGTATTGCCTATGAGCAATTTGAGAAATCCGACAATATTGGCGGCAATTGGTATCATAATAATCCGAATGGCATGTCGGCTTGTTATCAAAGCCTGCATATCGACACGTCGAAGTTTCGCCTCGCTTTTGAAGATTATCCGGTGCCCGATGATTGGCCAGATTTTCCGCATCACGCGCAGCTGTTTCAATATTTCAATGATTATGTCGACCATTTCGGTCTGCGCGAAAACATCAGCTTCAACACGGCGGTGGAAGATGCGCGGCGCGATGATGATGGCGTCTGGCACGTCACCCTGTCGAGCGGTGAGACCCGCCAATATGGCGCGCTGGTGGTGGCCAATGGCCATCATTGGGACGCCAAAATTCCAACCGAATATGGCGATGATTTTAACGGCATTCAAATGCACTCGCATAGCTATGACTCGCCGTTTGCACCGCATGATTTGCGCGGCAAAAAAGTGCTGGTGGTCGGCGTCGGCAATTCGGCCATGGATATTGCCTCGGAAGTGTCGCAACGCCCGATTGCCGAGAAATGCTTCATCTCGGCGCGGCGTGGCGTTTGGGTGCTGCCGAAATATTTGAATGGTGCACCGGCCGATAAATCGGTGATGCCGGCATGGATGCCGCAAGCCATTGGCCGCAAGCTGGCGCAATCGGTGATTAAAAAAGCCATTGGCAATATGCAAGATTATGGCCTGCCCAAGCCCGACCATGAGGTGCTGACCGCGCATCCTTCCGTCTCGGGCGAGTTTTTGACCCGCCTCGGCTGCGGCGATGTGGCGGTGAAGGGTGGCCTTGAAAAACTGGATGGTGATTTTGTGCGCTTTGCTGATGGCACGCGTGAGAAGATTGATGTGATTATTTGGGCCACCGGCTATCGCATTTCATTTCCGTTTTTGCAGCAAAATTCGCTGGCCGTTGAAAACAATAAATTTCCGCTTTACCGGCGCATGGTGAAACCGGGCTGGCGCAATTTATTTTTTGTCGGGCTGGCGCAACCGCTGCCGACATTGGTTAATCTGGCTGAGCAGCAATCGAAATTTATTGCCAATGTGCTGGCCGGCAATTATGCCATGCCGGATGAGGCGGAAATGGAAAATCTCAAACTGATAGAAAAAAAAGAGAATATAAAACCAATGCTGAACTCAAGCTTGGTTTTATATTCTCTTTTTTTTCTATCAG
>CBFIHY010000176.1:0-2516 GCA_965662315.1 Alphaproteobacteria bacterium | reverse complement strand
TGGCATGATTGAAAAAGTCGCCCATTTGGTGCGCGTCGTTGACGCTTAAGTCGACGAGGAGAACGGTTATGAAACTGAATGAACTTCGTGATAATCCAGGTGCCCGTAAGTCGCGTATGCGCGTCGGCCGCGGTACCTCATCGGGTAAAGGTAAAACGGCAGGGCGTGGTGTAAAGGGTCAAACCTCCCGCTCAGGCGTTGCCATTAAAGGCTTTGAAGGCGGTCAAATGCCTTTGCATATGCGCTTGCCGAAGCGCGGCTTTAATGTGCCGAACCCGAAAAAGCTGAATGCGGTTAATCTGGGTCGTCTGCAAATTGCGGTTGATGCGGGTAAGCTGAAAAAAGGCGCGACCGTGTCTGCTGCCAGCTTGGTAGAAGCCGGTATCATTCGTCGTCAGCTTGATGGTGTGCGTATTCTGGCCAAAGGCGAGCTGACAGAAAAGCTCGATTTTGAAGTGGCCGGCATGTCAAAAGCTGCGCAAGCAGCGGTTGAAAAGCTGGGTGGCAAAGTAAGCATTCTTGCTGCGCCGAAAGCTGAAGCACCGGCTAAAGAAAAAGCCGCGCCAAAAGCCGAAGCTGCACCTGCTGCCGAAGAGGCACCGGCAGAAGACGCTTCTGACGATAATTCAGACGATTAATTTTAACGGGGACCGCTAAATGGCTTCTGCAGCAGAACAGCTTGCCGCCAATCTCAGCTTCTCGGCCTTTCGTTCGGCCGATGAGTTGAAAAAGCGCATCTGGTTCACGCTTGGCGCGTTGCTGGTCTATCGTCTCGGCACGTATATTCCGTTGCCGGGCATTGACCCGCAGGCCTTGCAGGCGGTCTTCAGCCAACAGCAATCCGGCATTATTGGCATGTTCAACATGTTTGCCGGTGGTGCTGTCGGTCGTATGGCGATTTTTGCCCTTAATATCATGCCGTATATTACGGCGTCGATTGTTATCCAGCTTTTGACTTCGGTTGTGCCGCGTTTGGAGCAGCTGAAGAAAGAAGGCGAGACGGGCCGGAAACAAATCAACCAATATACCCGTTATGGCACGGTCGGTTTGGCCGCCATTCAGGGTTATGGCATTGCCATTGGTCTGGAAGGGGCTGAGGGGGTTGTTGTTGACCCAGGTATGTTCTTCCGTGCCAGCGCGGTGATTACGCTGGTCGGCGGCACTGTGTTCTTGATGTGGCTTGGCGAACAAGTAACCTCGCGCGGTGTCGGTAACGGTATTTCACTGATTATTTTCGCCGGTATTGTCGCTGAATTGCCAAGCGCGTTGGCCGGTACATTGGAATTGGGCCGCCAAGGGGCGCTGTCGACTTTCATCATTTTGGCGCTGATTATTATGGTGGTCGTGGTTATTGCGTTCATCGTATTCATGGAACGCGCGCAACGGCGTTTGCTGGTGCAATATCCAAAACGGCAAACCGCCAGTGGTATGGCGCAGGGTGATAATTCGCATCTGCCGCTGAAACTAAACACTGCCGGTGTTATTCCGCCTATCTTCGCATCATCTTTGCTGCTGATGCCGATTACATTGGCTAATTTCTCTGGCGATGCCTCAGGCGGTGCTTTGGGTACAGCGGCAGCACTGCTCGGTCGTGGCCAGCCGGCCTACATGGCGCTTTATGCGGCCGGTATTATTTTCTTCTGCTTCTTCTACACCTCGATTGTGTTCAATCCGAGTGATACGGCGGATAATTTGAAACGCTATGGTGGCTTTATTCCGGGTATTCGTCCGGGCGCGCGCACGGCGGAATATATTGACTATGTTTTGACCCGCTTGACGGCGGTCGGCGCAATTTATTTGACGCTTGTTTGCTTGCTGCCTGAAATGCTCATCAACGCCTATAATGTGCCGTTTTACTTTGGCGGTACCTCGCTATTGATTGTTGTCAATGTGACCATGGATACGGTCGGGCAGGTGCAAGGCCATTTGTTTGCTCACCAATATGAAGGGCTGATTAAAAAGTCCAAATTGGGAGGCAAGCGTCGATGAAATTGATTTTTCTCGGACCGCCCGGCGCCGGTAAAGGCACGCAGGCCGAACGGATTGGTGAAACTTATGATATTCGCCAACTCTCAACCGGTGATATGTTGCGCGCAGCCGTTGCGGCTGAAACCGAAATCGGTAAGCAAGCCAAGGATATTATGGCGCGCGGTGATTTGGTGCCGGATGAAGTTGTTGTCGGCATTATTTCTGACCGTATTGAGGAAGATGATTGCAAAAACGGCTTCATTCTCGACGGTTTCCCGCGCAATGTCGCGCAGGCTGAAGCATTGGATAAAATGCTGGATGACAAAGATATTGCGCTTGATGGTGTGATTGAACTGGCTGTCGATCCGGAAGTTCTTATCGGGCGTATTCTGAAACGGGCGGCTGAAAGTGCCGACGGCCCGCGTGATGATGACACGGAAGAGGCGTTACAACATCGTTTGCAGGTCTATGAACAGCAGACCGCACCGGTAGCTGAATTCTATGCATCGAAAGGCGTCTTGAAGACGCTGGACGGTATGCAGGAGATG
>CBFIHY010000175.1:0-2541 GCA_965662315.1 Alphaproteobacteria bacterium | reverse complement strand
TTTGCGGTGTCAAAATCGGCAATCCACCGGTGTTTCCGCTGCCTGCGGCCGGTGTGATGCGGGTGGCGTTGCTGGCGCAAGATGAGGGCAAGCTGGTGGCGTTTTCAAAAGCCGCCTTCCATGCCTATTGGGGCGAGCTGAAAGATATCAGCCAGCCGGAAGAAATAAGCGCGCTTTGCGATGCTGTCGGCATGGATGGCGCTGCCGTTTTGCAAGCCATGCAAGGCGATGACGTGAAGGCGCGCCTGCGGGCCAATACGCAAGAATTGATTGATCGCGGCGGCTTTGGTTCACCGACCATGTTTGTCAATGAAACCGATATGTATTTTGGCAATGACCGTTTTGAATTGGTCGAGGCGGCGTTGAAACAACAAACGCAAGCAGCCGGATAAATATTGTGAGCGACGAGCAAGCCACCGATAAAGCTGAAAAGCAGCCAATATTGCGCGCGCCGCCTGTGGTGTTGGTGCTGTTGGCGGTGTTTTTGGGTTTTCAATTATGGGCCGAGCTTGGCGGCCATGCCGCGCGCATTGAAATGCTGGTCGCGCTGGGGCTTTTTCCCGCGCGCTTTTTTGCCGAAGGGTTGGGTGGCTTGCCCGGCGGTTGGGTGCAGGGCATGGTTAATTTATTCAGCCACTCGCTGCTGCATGGTGGTTGGACGCATGTGATTTTGAACAGCGTCTGGCTATTGGCATTTGGCGCGCCGGTGGCCAAAAGGCTGGGGCCACGGAAATTCATTTTCCTGTTTATGCTGTGCGTCATGGCCGGTGGCCTTGGGCAGATTTACGCCAGTTCTTATGAAAGCTATTTAGTGCCGATTATCGGCGCATCAGGCGGCGTTGCCGGTCTGATGGGCGCGGCCTCACGCTTTGCTTTTTCAGATGCGCGTTGGCTTGACCCGCATGCCCAAGAGCCGCGACGGCGATTATTGCGTCTCAGCGAGGTGCCGAAACGGCGTCCGGTGATGCTGTTTATCGCGGTGTGGTTAATCGTTAATTTGGCCTTTGGCCTGCTGGGGCCATATGGCTTGGCCGACCCCGGCGGCAATGCGGTTAACGTGGCGTGGATTGCCCATTTGGGCGGCTTTATTGTCGGCTTGCTGCTTATCGGCCTATTGGAAAAACCGCCGCTTTCTGCCTCCGGCGGCCCCGGCCATGTGGACTATGGCGAGTGGAAAGACCGTTAGCCGCTTGATATCTGCGTCATCCTGCCGCACAATAATTCCGGTAAGGAGGCTGTCATGACAATACAGACGATTTTGAACGATAAAGGTGCCGCGGTGATTGCGATTGATGCAGCGCGCTCTATCAATGAAGCCTTGCTGGTAATGAATAAACAACAAATCGGTGCGCTGGTTGTGTCGGGCGGCGGCGAAGGTTGTCAGGGCATTTTTACCGAGCGCGATGTGATGCGCGCTTTGGCCGGGCACGGTGCGGCAGCGCTGGATGAGCCGGTCAGCAAGCATATGACCGAGCGACCGCAAAGCATTGAGCCGCAAACCTCAGTTGAAACGGCGATGGAAATCATGACGGAAAGGCGGTTTCGTCATCTACCGGTGATGACCGATGGCAGCCTGTGCGGCATTGTCTCTATCGGTGATTTGGTTAATTACCGTATCCACCAAACCGAGATGGAAGCCAACGCGCTGAAAGAATATATCGCGACCGGCTAAAGCTTCGTCGGATTGGGTGCATCGCCATAAACGTCGAGCGGGTCGAAGACTTTTTCATCTTCTTCATAAGTCAGCGCGACAGGGGCGTCGGGCAGCTTGCCGGTTGGCAATGAGCGATAAAAGCATGAGCGATAGCCGACATGGCAGCTGGCGCCATTGCCGCCGACATTGACCCGCAGCCAAACGCAGTCTTGGTCGTCATCAATACGCATTTCGGCGATTTCTTGCACCAGACCGCTGGTTGCGCCCTTGTGCCAAATCGCTTCGCGCGAGCGCGACCAGTAATGCGCCTCGCCGCTGGCAATGGTTTTCTTCAGCGCCTCTTCATTCATATAGCCATGCATCAGTAATTCGCCACTGGTGAAATCAGTGGTGACAACAGGGATGAGACCATTGGCATCGAATTTCGGTGCCAGCACATGGCCTTCTTCAACCTGTTCTACGGATTCGCGCGGCGCAAACGGCCCTGCCATATCAGCGGTCATAAGATTTACCTCAATCAAGTTGAGGGACTTATAAACCTAGCTGTTAATCATGGCAAGGAAGCGTGCTTCCATTTTCGGATCTTCAGCAAAAACACCGGTGAATTGCGTGGTAATGGTGGCCACGTCGGGCTTTCTAATGCCGCGCGTGGTCATGCATTGGTGCTTGGCATCAACCAAAATGGCGATACCGGCCGGTTCCATAACCCGCTGAATGCAATCGACAATTTGCGCTGTCATGGTTTCTTGCGTTTGCAGGCGCTTGGCATAAATCTCAATCACCCGCGCCAATTTGGAAATGCCGACAACTTTATCGACCGGCATATAAGCGATATGCACTTTGCCCAAAATGGCAACCATGTGGTGCTCGCAATGGCTTTCCAAAGA
>CBFIHY010000174.1:0-2591 GCA_965662315.1 Alphaproteobacteria bacterium | reverse complement strand
GATATTTTGGGCCTGCCGATGATTGTGCAGGTTTTAAAACGCGCCCAAGAAGCCGATTGTGGCCGCGTCGTGGTGGCGGCGGCGGAAGCGGAAATTGTAGAGACCATTGAAGCGGCCGGCGGTGAGGCGGTATTGACCGCTCCTGATTTGCCGTCCGGCTCGGACCGTATTCATGCCGCTTTGCAAAGCGTTGATGGTGATGGGGCGCATGATGTGATTATCAATCTGCAAGGCGATTTGCCGACTTTGGAACCGCATTTGGTGCGCGATTGTCTGGCCGCTTTGGAAGGCCATGATATGTCGACTTTGGTGGCTGAAATTACCACGCAAGAAGAGCGCGATAATCCGAATGTGGTGAAAGCCGTGCTCAGCCCGCGCGGTGATAATCTTGGCCGCGCGCTTTACTTTACCCGCGCCACTGCTCCGTCAGGCGAGGGGCCGCTATATCACCATATCGGTATTTACGGTTATCAGCGTGCCGCTTTGGATAAATTTGTTGCCTTACCGCCATCGCCTTTGGAAAAACGCGAAAGGCTGGAGCAATTGCGGGCGCTGGAAGCCGGGTTTACTTTGCAGGCGGCGATTGTCGATACAGTGCCGGTTGGCGTTGATACGCCGCAAGACTTGGCGCATGCTGAAGCGGTATTGAAGCAGCAGCAGGGATAGAGGCAGACAGAAGATATGAGTAAGATTGCATTTCAGGGTGAGTTGGGCGCCAATAGCCATATTGCATGCAATGATTGCTATCCCGACAAGGATGTATTGCCATGCGCGACTTTTGACGAGGCTTTTGCCGCTTTGCGCAATGGCACGGCTGCGCTGGCAATGATGCCGGTGGAAAACACTGTGGCCGGACGCGTCGCCGATATTCATCGGCTGCTGCCCGGTTCGAAACTTTATATTATCGGTGAGCATTTCATGCGCGTCAGCCATTGCCTATTGGCGTTGCCGGATAGCGATGAGGCGTCTTTAACGCATGTGCATAGTCATGAAATGGCGCTGGGCCAATGCCGCAATCTTATCGGCGAATTGGGGTTAACCGCGCAAGTGGCGGCTGATACGGCCGGCAGCGCACGCGATTTGGCAGCGGCGAAAACACCCGGCCATGCAGCGATTGCCAGTAAGCTGGCGGCAGAGATTTACGGTCTTAAAGTGCTGCGCGAAAATATTGAAGACAGCGCCAGCAATACGACGCGTTTTCTTATCATGTCGGCCGAGCCCGATGATGCCGAGCCCGATGAAACCAATGTCATTACCAGTTTCATTTTCCGCGTCCGCAATGTGCCGGCCGCGCTTTATAAGGCATTGGGCGGTTTCGCCACCAATAAGGTCAATATGACCAAATTGGAGAGTTATCAGCCAAACGGTTTTTTGGCGACGCAATTTTACGCCGATATTGAAGGGCATCCGGAAAGCGAACCGGTGCGCCAAGCCTTGGAAGAGTTGAGTTTTTACTGCTCGGAAATGGATATTCTAGGGGTCTATAAAGCCGCGCCTGAACGCGCCGCGCTGCAAAAAGACTAGATTTTTCGCGGCTATTTTCCGTCGGCAAAAGCCTGCATAAGCTGGTGCGCGATGGCCATTTTCGGTGGCACGCCCAGCGGGCCATTGCCTTGCATGGATGAAATAATATCGCTGCGCGCAACCCAGCGCGCTTCTTCCAATTCCACTTCATCGACAGTGACCTCGAGCGAACTGGCTTCGGCCATGCAGCCGATCATTAAAGAGCCGGGAAAAGGCCAAGGCTGGGTACCGATATAAGAGACGCTATTAATCTCCAAACCGGCCTCTTCCTGCAATTCGCGCGCCACCGCCTCTTCAATGGTCTCGCCCGGCTCCATAAATCCGGCCAAGGCGCTGAGCATGCCATCGGGCCAGCCGCGTTGGCGTCCCAACAAGCATTGGTCTTCAAAAGTCGCCAGCATAATCACCACCGGATCGGTGCGCGGAAAATGTTCACTGCCGCAATTGCCGCAAACGCGTTTATAACCGCCTTCCAGCATTTGTGTCGGGGTGCCGCATTGGCTGCAAAACGGGTGCCGCAAATTCCAATCCAGCATGCCTTTGGCTTGCGCCAATATCGCCAATTCAGTACGCGGCATATCACCGGCTGATGCCAATGCACGCAAATCTTCAAACTGTCCCATACCCTTAAACGGGCCAAACTCTTCAGGGCTGCTCATATGGCTGATATCGGCGGCAAATAGCGGCTTGCCGCGGCGATTGAGACCAAGGAAAAGCAAAACCATATCGTCCTTCCAAGCCTCGCCGAAAGCGGCTTTTGGCAAATAGCCGACATCGCGGCCATCGCCCGGCTGTAATTCCGGCAAGACCAAAGGCTGTAAATTCCATAGCGGTACAATCAATGCCGTATCGGCGGCCAATTGTGCGGCCAGCCAGTCATTATCGCCGCGTTGATGACCGGCGCGGTCGAGCGGATTATTGGCGAACATGATGGGATTTTCGGCCAAGGCCATAGGCGTCTCCTGTTACTTATCGGGCAGAGAGTGCCACTGCAATCTATCCCCGTCAATCAGCAGCAAAAAGACTGTATCGGTCGGCCGGCTCTGCTATAAAGAAGGAGAGAGATT
>CBFIHY010000173.1:0-2595 GCA_965662315.1 Alphaproteobacteria bacterium | reverse complement strand
ATATTGATCCTGAGGCGCGCGGTGTTTTGCTGCCTCAGAACGAGCTTGATTTCAGCAAAATCAATCGGGTGATTTTGGTCGCTTGCGGCACCGCCTATTTTGCCGCGCAAGTGGGACGTAATTGGATTGAGCGTTATGCGCGCATTCCGGCATCGATTGATATTGCATCCGAGTTTCGGTACCGCAATGCACCAATGGATGAAGATTGCTTGGCGGTGTTTGTTTCGCAATCGGGCGAGACCGCAGACACGCTGGCCGCGCTGCACCATTGTAAGGCGCATGGCCTGCAAACCATTGGCGTGGTCAATGTGCCGGAAAGTTCCATCACCCGTGAGGTTGACCTGACATTCCCGACTTATGCAGGGCCTGAAATCGGTGTTGCCTCAACCAAGGCGTTTACCGCGCAGCTTGGCGCGCTTGCCTCTTTGGCGATTGGTTTGGGACGGGTGAAAAACACCATTGATGAGGCAGAAGAAGCGCGGCTGACGGATTTGCTGCTGACAACGCCGCGCCTGGCCAATGATGTTTTGGCTTGCGAAGACCAGATTGAAGAGATTGCCAAAGGCTTTGTCGATTATACCAGCGCCTTGTTTATTGGCCGTAATACAATGTGGCCCTTGGCGCTTGAGGGCGCGTTGAAGCTGAAAGAGATTAGCTATATCCACGCCGAAGGTTTCGCCGCCGGTGAGTTGAAGCATGGGTCAATTGCTTTGGTCGATGAGACCGTGCCGATTGTCGCCATTGCGCCGGATGATGAGATGTTTGAAAAGACCGTTTCCAATATGCAGGAAGTTTTGGCGCGCGGTGGCAAAGTCATCATGTTGGGCAGTGAGCAGGGTATTGAACAAGCCGGTGAAGATTGCATGGCGACCATTAAACTGCCAATGCTGGACCCATTCATCACGCCGATACTTTACGCGCTGCCATTGCAGCTTTTGGCTTATTATGCCGCCGTTGCCAAAGGCACCGACGTTGACCAGCCGCGCAATTTGGCTAAATCCGTCACCGTAGAATAAGCCTGCGACAACCGTTCCATTTGGCCCGCCGCCAAGGCGACTTATATCTGTCCCATGAGTGAGTTAGATAAAGCCGAACAGCAAGTGCGTGACATGGTGGTGCAAGCCGCCGCCACATTAACCCAGCAATATGGCGAGGATGCCGAGGTGATTGCCACCATGCGTGCCGCCGAATTTGCGGCCTCCGGTGATGTTGAAGGCTTGAAAGCCTGGGATTTAATCATTGAATATCTGGTCGCCTTACGCGAAGGCAATGTCGAAGCAAGCGGAGGCCCGGTAAATTGAGGCCGCGCCTGACGGTTTATTATAATGGCGATTGCTCTATTTGCGGGCCGGAGGTTGCCATGTATCAGCGCATGGCAGCGGCAGCGCATGTCGATAATTTGGTGTTTGAGAATATCGCCACGGATAGCTGCCCGGCGGGTTTTGCCCGCGACACTTCATTAAAGCGTATTCATGCAGACGAAGACGGCAATATGCTGGTCGGTGTTGAGGCGTTTATCGCCATGTGGCTACGCCTGCCGAAATTCAAATATCTGGCCCACGCAATAAATTGGCCGATCATGCGAGACATGACCGGCCTTATTTATAATCACATTATTGCGCCATGGCTTTATCGCCGTTATTTGCGCAGGTCGTGATGCCTGATTAGATGCCCGGAATGAACGGGATATCGATGATGCCACAACCGGCAACGGCAAGGCTCAACAAAACAGGTACGAGAATCTTTTTCATGAGTTTATCTCCAGAGAATCTTCTTCAGGCCAACCATTGGCCTGAGCGGTTTTATAACCTTGATAGCGCGGCTGGTCTATGGCCAGTTTGCCCATCGTCACCTTTATCAGGTGCGTTTTCAGGGCTTCGTCCGATAAATCCATCTCACCGGCAGCAATTTTGTCACATAATTTGCGATTGAGCGTTACCAAATCGCCGCTTTCGCTCAACCCCTTTACATCAAGCAATGATTCGAGCCGCGCTTGCTCGGCCTTGTTAAAGCCGGGTGCCAGTTTTAATTCACGCGCCAATAAATCCAGCACATTGCCGGCGACACGCGCATGAAACGCCGCATGGCCGGATAATTGTGGCATCGCCGTTTCGGTTAGAAAGGCGCGCGCCGCAGCCAATAGTTTTTCGGCCGAAGGACGGTCTTGCATCAGTCTTCTCCCATCAGCATGCGCAGCAAATCAATCTCGGTTTCAGAGGCGCGCCGCCCGATAGAGCCGCGCTCAATAGACGGGTCGCCGCCACTTTCAAACGCCGAAACCATCAATACGCCGCACATAATGCCCCATTTTAAAGTGCCGAGAATTTCCCAAAACCGCGCCGCTTTTTCGTCAATCTCGCCACCGGCCCCACGATAGGCACTATATAAAGACGCGCGCGGGCCAAACCCGCCAACCGGTAAATCATGCTGCCCGAACCGCCAGCTAGGCACACAAGGCCAGCCAAGGTCTTCCATCGGGTCGCCAATATGCGTCAGCTCCCAATCCAGCAGCGCCACCAACCCATCTTCAGGCGACACCATAATATTGCCGTTTCTGAAATCGCCATGCACCAAAGCCGGCGCTTTCGGCTCAGG
>CBFIHY010000172.1:0-2617 GCA_965662315.1 Alphaproteobacteria bacterium | reverse complement strand
CGAGGCGTTTGACAAAGCGTTGAACATTAGCTGCTACAGTTTCACCGCAGTGGCGCAACGGGCCGAAAAAATGATGGATGAAGGCGGCGCCATGTTGACCCTATCTTATTACGGCGCGGCGAAAGTCATCCCGCATTACAACGTTATGGGCGTGGCCAAAGCGGCGCTGGAAGCTTCCGTGCGCTACCTCGCTTCTGACCTCGGCCCGAAAGGCATCCGCGTCAATTCAATCTCCGCCGGCCCGATACGAACTTTGGCCGCTGCCGGTATTGGCGATTTCCGCGAAATGCTGAAATGGAATGAGGCCAATGCTCCGATGCGCCGCAATGTCACTAAAGAGCAAGTCGGCCAATCGGCAGTTTATCTCTTATCCGATATGTCATCCGGCGTGTCAGGCGAAATTCATTATGTCGATGTCGGCTATAACACCATCGGCATGGCGGCTTTTGATGATTTGAAAGCGGCGCAAGAAGAGGACGCCTGATGTCGCATAACAGTTTCGGTCATCTTTTCAGGGTTACCACTTGGGGCGAGAGCCACGGAGCCGCTTTGGGCTGCGTGGTTGATGGCGCACCGGCGCGCCTGCCTTTGACCGAGGCCGATATTCAGCATTGGCTCGATAAAAGAAAGCCGGGGCAAAATAAATTCACCACACAAAGGCGCGAACCGGATGAAGTGAAAATTCTATCCGGCGTTTTCGAGGATCCGGAAACCGGCGCGCAAGTGACCACCGGCACGCCAATTTCGTTGATGATTGAAAATACTGACCAGCGTTCGAAAGATTATGGCGATATTAAAGACAAATATCGCCCCGGCCATGCTGACTTCACCTATATGGAAAAATACGGCATTCGCGATTATCGCGGCGGCGGTCGTTCGTCGGCCCGTGAAACGGCGGCCCGTGTCGCCGCTTCGGGTATTGCCCGCAAAGTTTTGGACGGCGTCACCATTCGCGGTGCGCTGGTGCAAATGGGGCCGCATAAAATCAATCGCGATAATTGGAATTGGGACGAGATTGACAATAATCCGTTTTGGTGTCCGGACCGCGAAGCCGCCGCGCAATGGGAAGATTATCTCGATGGCGTGCGCAAGGCCGGTTCAAGCTGTGGTGCGGTTATTGAAGTTATTGCCTCCGGCGTTCCGGTCGGTTGGGGCGCGCCGATTTACGGCAAGCTGGATACTGATTTGGCGGCTGCCATGATGAGCATAAATGCGGTAAAGGGCGTTGAAATTGGCAATGGCTTTGATGCCGCCGCTTTATCAGGCGAAGAAAACGCCGATGAGATGACCAAGGACGGCTTTACCAGCAATCATGCGGGCGGCGTATTGGGCGGCATTTCAACCGGCCAAGATGTTGTGGTGCGCTTTGCAGTGAAACCAACCTCGTCGATTTTAACACCGCGTCAAACCGTCGATATTGATGGCAATGAGACCGATATTGTGACCAAAGGTCGGCATGACCCTTGTGTCGGTATTCGCGCCGTACCGGTGGGCGAAGCAATGATGGCATGCGTGCTGGCCGACCATAAGCTGCGCCATTTAGGCCCGTTCACCAGCATGGGTAATGGCAGCTAATGGCCGCCAAGAAACCGCAGAAAAGGCCACGCACGCGGCTTTATCTCATTACCCCGCCACAGCTTGATCCGCAGGAGTTTGCCCCGCTGCTGGATGAAACACTGGCCGCCGGCGATGTTGCCAGTCTGCAATTGCGCTTGAAAGCAGCTGATAATTTGCCGCCCAATGAGACGGTGATTGAAGCCGCCATTCGCCAGCTAATGCCGATAGCGCATAAGCATGATGTGGCGCTGATTTTGAATGATGACCCGGATTTGGCGAAACGCTTTGGCTGCGATGGCGTGCATGTCGGGCAAGATGATATGGGCGCATATGATGCGCGCAAAACAATTGGCGATGATAAAATTCTCGGCGTCACCTGCCATAACAGTAAACATTTGGCGATGCTGGCCGGCGAGGCCGGTGCTGATTATGTCGGCTTTGGGGCGTTTTATAAAACCCAAACCAAACAAGCAAAAACCCAAGCGACGCCCGATATTTTGACCTTTTGGCAAGAATTCGTCGAATTGCCCTGCGTCGCCATTGGCGGCATCACGCCGGAAAATGCTGCGCCATTGGTCGCCGCCGGTGCTGATTTTATCGCCGCTTCGGGCAGCATATGGCAGCACGCTGACGGCCCGGCGGCAGCGGTGGCAGCATTTAATCGCCTGTTTGACGAAGCCGCCGGTTAACTTATGTCGCGAAATAGGGTTTTGCCGCGCATCATCGCTATGCTATCAGACCTCAACTCACAATCATCAAGGTGAAAGCCCATGAAAATCAACGGCAATGAAATCCGCCCCGGCAATGTCATTAAGCATAATGGCGAATTATGGGTGGCGGTTAAGCTGCAGCACGTCAAGCCGGGCAAAGGCGGGGCATTCGCGCAAATTGAATTGAAAAACCTGATTAACGGCTCGAAGCTGAATGAACGCTTTCGCTCGGCTGACAAAGTGGAACGGGTGCGGTTGGAACAAACCGATTATCAATTCCTCTATGAAAGCGACGATATGCTGGTGTTCATGGATACACAAAGCTATGAGCAGATTGAACTGCAGGCGGA
>CBFIHY010000171.1:0-2629 GCA_965662315.1 Alphaproteobacteria bacterium | reverse complement strand
CTTCAACATCGAGCGTCAGCTCATAGCGTGGGGCATCGGCATTTTGCGGCGTCAGGCGCTTGGCATAAAACTGCCCTTTCATCTTCATCCACGCATTATCGAATTGGCGCTTTTCAAAGCTCGGATGCGGAATGCCAAGATAGCTGATGAGGAAACTGCCATCATCGCGCAACAGCAGCACAAAATCATACAGCGACTGGCCGCTAACCCAATCAAACTCGCCATCTGAACAAAACACAACCTTATCCGCATTAAACACGCTGGCCTGCGCCATGGCGGTAAGCGGGGTTAAGGCAAGTGCCCCTGCCAAAAGTAAAATCTTATCTCTCATAATCATCCGCATCTTTTCTTGTGATTGAAGCTTATCTTCTAACCCGAACGGGTCTTCAATGCGACAAAACGGTATTGCCAATCAACTATTGGCACGCTGTGGCCATTTTGGCACCTAACTAGGCGGGGGATAATCTTTTGTCAGATACAACACGGCAACTTAGCTGGGGCCAAAAAATCGGGTATGGCAGCGGTGACTTCGCTTTCAATCTCTATTGGCAAAGCATCAGCCTCTATTTGTTTTATTTCTATACTGATGTGCTGGGCCTGCCCAATGCCATGGCCGGTATTATTTATTCAGCTTTTCGTAAAGCGCTTCCAACTCTTCAGCCGATAAATCGAAAACCGTCACTTCGCCTTCAAACAAGTCGCGCCCCTGTTGCTTGCGCAGCCGCCGCAATTCAGGCTCACGTTGCGCCCGCAAGCCGAAAGTCGGATTGCCGAAACGATCAATATTCATACTGTCCAGGCTTTCCAGCGGAATATTGCCATCAACCATTTGCGCCCAAGACGGTGTGGCGAACAAAAGCAGCATGGCTAAAAATAAGCGGGTCATCCTAACCTCTCCTTGTTTGTTATTATTACTTTCCAAAATCCTAGCAGTAAAACGAAGCACAGAAAACGCCTTTTAATGCGCCGCATCATCGAGCAAAATCACCGAAATTTGTGTTGGGGGTTATTGTGTCATTCGAAGAAAAAACTGAAGCTGAAAAAGGCTGTCGTAAGCTGATTGCGCGGATGAATATTATGCCTTCCGTCATCGACTATCTGCACGGTGAACGCTAACCGGCAATACGTGCAAATCTGCAAGCTGTGCAAACTGCCCAAGTTCGGCTTTTTCCTTCTCCGGTTTCATGTAAAATCATCACGGTAATAAGGAGAAGAAAAATGGAAACTTACCCGACACTCGGCGAAGCCATGATGGCAACGCAACCGACATGGCTCATCACCTATTTATATGTGCTGGTCGCGGCCAATTTAGGCGCGGTGTTTTTTATCGCCAAGCGCACTGAAAAAGGCTGGCGACCGCGCTATGAGGCGCTGGCTATCATCGTCGCGTTTTTGCTGTCCGGCGAGTTTATGGAATATTTATACGGGCAATATGGCTATGTGCGGCTTTTGGGGCTGGCGCATATTGTCTTCTGGACGCCGGTTTATCTGTGGATTTTACGGCATCGCAAAGACTATGACGCGACGCCCTATTTCGCCAAATTCGTGATGTTTTATCTGGTCATGGCGGGCATTTCATTGACCATCGATGTGATTGATGTGGCGCGCTATTTGCTCGGTGAAACCGGCTCCATGATTTGAGGCAAACCCCAATAGAGGTTTAGCCGCTATTCAACGTCAAATGTGCCAAAGGTAAACTTGCCTTTGGCCTGCACGCCGCTTTCGCCAATCGGCCGACCGACAGCAAGCGGCACATTGCCGACATAAAATTTATAATTGCCGGGCTTAATCGGCACAAAGCTGACCTCGGCGGCACCGACCTCATCGCACTCAATCGCGTTAAAGCTGAGGCCCTGCAAATGCACCTCAATGTCGCCAATAGTGACAAGGCGCAAATGCGCATTATTCAATAACGCACGCATCTCAATGCGCCAGCCGCTCAAATCGCCTTGCACATCCGGACAATCAATTTTCAACCGATAATAGCGTCCCGATTGCAGCTTGATTGTTTGCGGCTGTAATCGCGGCATGCCATCAGCCGCTGTGCTGATGGTCAGCCGTTTTTTGGTCGGCGGATATTTTGCCAAATTACCAAGCGACTGCGCCCAAGCAGGCGTCGCAAATAAAAGCGCGATGATGGTCAGTATGCGGGTCATAATTTTAGCTTAGCTATAGACGCTATATTTTCAAGCGCGACTTGGGGCAGGTTTGCGGATAGCTAGGCCAGTAAGAGCATTATTGCGGCAGCTCCAAAGCCGAGCGTTGTAATGACAAAGCTCGCCATTGTGCCAATGACAAACAGCGCCCCAGGCTTAAAATCCTCCGGCACGTGCATAGCTACAATGATAAAGGTAAAAGAATTGGTGAAACCGCCAATTATCATAAACCACACCGCCCAGACCGGATAATTAATATCGTAGGTGCGGGCCAATAAGAAAAATCCCATCAGCAACAGCGCCATCAGCAGAAAGTCGATATGCCCTTTGACGATATGGTCGCTGCTCGGGAAGCGTTGTCGCAGCGACGGCACTTGCATGATGCGGACCGCAGTTGCCAACCAGGCTAAAGCCAGTGAAATCAGGACAAAAACCGAAGCTCCGATAACCATGTAGTGCATAATCAGCTCCTA
>CBFIHY010000170.1:0-2662 GCA_965662315.1 Alphaproteobacteria bacterium | reverse complement strand
AGTGAAACGCTTTTAGCGGGTCACAATCGGCGCGCCGGTTTCTGTCACCGGCGGCAAAATCTCGCCGGTAAAAGCCAGCCCATCTTCCGTTTTACAGGCCAGTGGCCATAAGTCGTAAACCGGATGCTCTAGCGCGTTAATGCCCGGGCTGGAAGCAAACATCCAACCGCTGAACAAGCGCTTATCACGGCCCGCTTGAAACTCAGAAATTTGCAAAAAGGTTTTGGTTTCCGGCGGCTCTTCCGGCGGCGCCGAAATACAATCATGCATGGTCAGGCTCAAATCGCCAATCGCATATTCCTGCCCCGACAATAATTCAATGCGCTGAACTTTTGCCGTCACCTTATGCAGCAGCGAAAACGTGCCGACCAATTGTGGCTTTAATTCCTGCTCTTCATCTTCATCAGCGATAATATCCAGCACCGGCACTTCAATGATGGACAGCGGCTGTTGCTCTAGCGCCCCGTCGGATGGGTCTGATGGAGTTTCTTCTTCGGCCGGCGGCTCAGGCATGACCAGCACGGGCGGCATGATTTTATCATCAATCATTTGCGCATAGGCAGGCACTGCCGCCAGCGACAAAACAGCGATAAGCAAAAAGCGGGACGTATTACTCGCCACTTTCCTCTTCACCTGCACTGAACAGGGCCTGACTGACCAGACCAATCAAATCAACAGAACCTTGCGTGTAAAGAATTTCATCTCCGGCCGTCAACATATCTTCGCTGCCGCCCGGCGACAGGCTGACATAATTGCCGCCCAGCAATCCTTCGCTGGTAATTTTAGCGCTTGTATCGTCGGGCAATTCAATGCCTGCACCGATAGAAAATTCGGCATTGGCGTAATAACTTTGGCGGTCCAAATCGAGGGCGGTTACCGTGCCGATTTTAATGCCTGACATGCGCACATCGCTGCCAATCGTTAAACCGTCGACGCGGTCAAATTGCGCGCTCAGCACATAGCCGTCGCTGCTATCGCTTTCAGTGACTGAATAGCCGTAAATAACGAACATTGTTGCGACCACCAAAACGGCGGCGCCAACAAGTGTTTCTACCAGACTGTCTTTCATTGTTCTTTCCTGTTCTGACGCCTTATTCCGGCTTCCAAGCGTCATAACCCTCAGCATAGCTTGCCGTATCGGCGGGGCCTGCCGGTTTATGCGCGTCTTTGGTTCCGGTCATATTAATCTGCCCCGGCTTCATCCAATCATGCTTTACCTGATTGGCATCTTCCGGCACTTCATCAACCGTATAATGCATCCAGCCATGCCATTCCGGTGAGATGCGCGTCGTTTCAACATCGCCATTATAGACAACCCAGCGACGCACTTTGCCGTTTATCGACTGGCCGGCGCGATCTTCATAATAGCAATTGCCCTGACCATCGACGCCAACCAGCTTGCCGCGCCGCCATGTAAACAGCAGCGTGCCGATGGTTTGGTCGTTCCACCATGTCAGAAGCACTTTTAAAAACCGCATCATTGCTAATCTCCATACAGACGGCCGAGGATAACCCGATTTACCGACAAAAATATATTGGAAAGTTAATTACTCGCTCTTCGGCTTGTCTTCCTCAGCCAAATTCAAACGAATGCTCAATTCGCGCAATTGCGCGTTAGACACAGGGCTTGGCGCTTGCATCAGCAAATCCTCAGCCTGTTGGTTCATCGGGAAGGCGACCACTTCGCGCAGATTTTCCTGCTCGGCCAGCAACATCACAATACGGTCAACCCCCGGCGCAATGCCACCATGCGGCGGTGCGCCAAAGCGGAAAGCGTTCAACATGCCACCAAATTCCTTTTCCACCACCGCATCATCATATCCGGCAATCTCAAAGGCCTTCAGCATAATCTCCGGCTTATGGTTCCGAATGGCGCCGGAAGACAGCTCGATACCGTTACAAACAATGTCATATTGATAGCCGAGAATATCCAGCGGATCTTTGGTTTCCAGCGCTTCCATACCGCCTTGCGGCATTGAAAACGGATTATGCGAAAAGTCGATTTTGCCGTCATCGGTTTCCTCATACATTGGGAAATCGACAATCCAGCAAAATGAGAATTGGTCGCGGTCAATCAAATCAAGCTCTTCACCGACGCGATTGCGCGCCCGTCCGGCAAAATCGGCAAAGGTTTTCGGCACACCGGCACAGAAGAACACCGCATCACCGGCTTCGAGACCAAGCTGGCTACGAATTTGTTCGGTGCGTTCTTCACCGATATTTTTCGCCAAAGGCCCGCTACCTTCAGGGCTGCCCGCCTCGCCATCGCGGAAGAAAATATAACCGAGGCCCGGCTGGCCTTCACCCTGCGCCCAGCTATTCATCCGGTCGCAAAAAGCACGACTGCCACCGGTTTTGGCCGGAATGGCCCAAACGCGAACCTTGTCGTCTTTCTCAATCATATTGGCAAAGATTTTGAAACCGGAACCGGCAAATGCGTCGGTCACATCTTGCATTTCAATCGGGATGCGCAAATCCGGCTTATCAGAACCGTATTTTTGCATCGCTTCGGCATATGGAATACGCGGGAATTTCTCGGTCACCCGCTTGCCCTTACCGAATTCGACAAACACATCGTGCAACACAGGCTCTACCGCCTGAAACACGTCTTCTTGCGTGACAAAACTCATCTCAAGGTCAAGCTGGTAAAACTCGCCCGGCG
>CBFIHY010000169.1:0-2673 GCA_965662315.1 Alphaproteobacteria bacterium | reverse complement strand
GTCAGCCGGTGATCGGGTGATGGCAGAAAATTACCAGCAGCATGCCGAACATTATTATCGCATTTTGCAAAGCCTGCAGCCGACACCGAGCGAGGCCGAACGCGAAGGCAATGGCGAGGCCAATAATGGCGAAGCGGTAAGCGGCGACACAAATGGCGCAGCTTCTGCCGATAATGCCGATGGCAGTGAACCTTTGGTATTGGTGCGCGAAGATGGCGATGGCACCGGCAAGCCGGAAGGTAAATCACGCCGCCGTGGCCCGCTGGGTAAAAAACGCGGCAACAAATCAGCAAATGGCGGTGCCGATAAAGCGGCCGCTCAGGAAACCGGTGATGAGGGTGTTGAGGCGGCTGTGGAAGCAGTTGTTGAAACGACGACCGACGTGTCGGATGCCAGCGAGGGTGATGCGCCGGTCTCAGCCGAGTAAAGTGATTTTGTTTTCGTGCAATCGGACCCGCCCTGAATGAGGCGGGTCTTGTTGTTTGGGCAGATTGGTTTTAGCGCGCAGCGGTCGGGCTGCGGCGCGGCAAGGAACGCAGACGATTATCATCCGCCGCCAAAGCGGTAATGCGTTGCGCGACATTGGCTTGCGCGGTTTTCAGTAAATCAAGATTTTCTGCCGCTAATGAATTTTGCGCCGGCACATCCAAGTCGCGCGGATTAACCGGCTTTTTATAATGCAGCACTTCATAATGAAGATGTGGGCCGGTGGCCAAGCCGGTGCTGCCGACATAGCCGATAACCTGCCCCTGCTTGACGCGGGCATTTTTCTTCAGCCGCCGCGCATAGCGGCTCATATGCGCATAAGCGGTTTCATAGCCATTGCGATGGCGGATACGAATATATTTGCCGTAATCGCCATTGCGGCCCAGCGCCATAATTTTCCCGTCACCGGCCGCATAAATCGGCGTGCCGCGGGGGGCGGCAAAATCGAGGCCGCGATGCAATCTCGTATAGCCCAATATCGGATGCCGCCGCATGCCGAAGCGCGAAGACAGCCGCGCCCCATCGACCGGCGTTTTCATCAATAAACGCTGCACGCTTTTGCCGTCTGCATCAAAATAGCCAATGCTGCCATCGGGCCGTGCCAATCGCCAATAGGCGTAGCGTTTGCCGCGATTGGTCAGCGCCGCATAGGCAATATCGCCTTCTTCGGCCAGCTGGTTATTTTCGTCAAACCGCCTTGTATATAAAACTTCCAACTGGTCGCCATTGCGAATATCGCGTTGAAAGTCGATGGAAAAAGAAAACAGCCGAATAAGGTCAACCACCAAATTGGGTGACATGCCGCCGGAGCGCGCCGCCTCATAAACAGAAGAGGTAATCAGCGTATCGGCGAGGAAAAACCGGTCTTTCAGAGGCCGCGATTGTTTAACCGTTTCAAATTGCATATGGCCGGTGCGCCGCACGCTTATCATGACGCGCGGCTCAGGAATGAAATCAAGGCCGGCAAAGCGACCGGGGCCGTCTTCGGGTGATTGGCTGGCCGGCCATTCGCGAAACACCCGCACTGATTGGCCGATTTTCAGCTTGCGGACATCAAACACGCCGCGCAAAGCGTCAAGCGCTGCATCGGCTTCCACGGCATTGACATTGGCGCGACTTAATACAGCGGCCAAATTATCGCCATCGCTCAATTCATCGGTGCTGAAGCGGCGGTTCATTGCCGGTAAGCCGGCAAATTCCTGGCTCAGGCTGGGGGCAGATGGGGCCGGTTTGGCACTTATGACCGGCTTTGGGATATCCGGCGATAAAATTTGCGATGCCAGCCAAATCATCATCACCAAAATGCCGATTACGGACAGATTAAACCGTCGTCGGGCGCGGCGGCGGCGATTCTGATCTTGTGGCAGACCAAGGATTGGCGGCTCGGCCTCAGCCGTATCGCTGTCGAATTGTGTATCGCTCATGCGGGAGAAAATGCGCTGTGTCGGCAAACCATGTCAAGCATGCTGATGTTTGAAAAAACCTAACAATATGTAGGGGGTAGCAAGGGGTTGTGACCCACTAGGGAAAGAAAAATAAAAAAAACACGTTTTTTTCACGATTTTTGCAAAAAAGCCTTTGACAGTGTCGGGGCGCACCCCTATACACGCTGCAGTTCTGGCGGCGGTCAATCAGTAACCGCGCTAGTCACAGAAAGGTTTCCGGCATATTAGGAAACTGCTTGCGCTTCGCGAAAGCATGTGGAATCAATACTGATCCTCACTGAGGCTGAAGTCACCAAGTCATCTCGACCGGTTAGGTTAGATGGCGCGGGACTTTTCGCTTCGAGAGAGGGCCAAAGGAAGTTTCCGGCGGCAGCTGTTTGACATGGTAGATATTGAAAGAGAAACGTGGACGGCGGTGTCCTGGCGTGTCGATGAGCTTCGGCTTTATCGACGACAAGACAAGCAGTCACACTTTGATTGCTAAACGTTACGTCTTACGTTTCTTCCACTCCTATGCCTGTGCCGATTTATCGGATTGGGTATAGAGTAGTGGGAACTCGTTAATACGCATCATATCATATGATATGGTTTGAACGTTTAGTAAGTGAACTGATTGCAGAATCAAACTTGAGAGTTTGATCCTGGCTCAGAACGAACGCTGGCGGCAGGCCTAACACATGCAAGTCGAACGATAAGCTTCTTCGGAAGTGGACAGTGGCAGACGGGTGAGTAACGCGTGGGG
>CBFIHY010000168.1:0-2880 GCA_965662315.1 Alphaproteobacteria bacterium | reverse complement strand
CTTCCTTATTCTCTTCGGCTTCCTCATCCAGCTGGGTTTTTGTTTCCTCAACGCTCAGCGTTCTGGTCGCCACTGAACCATCAACCGCGCGTTCAATTTGCGTGCCGATGCGATCGGTCTCAAAAAGCCCTTCCGGCGTTTGCACGGAAATACGCCCATGCACCAGCTGTGCCAGCATTTTACCGTCCGCTTCCAGCGCAATTTTGGCAATGCCGCCCCGAATACCCACGGTTGCTTCGCCGGCATCAAATTCAACCTGTCCGGCGCGTTTCGACAAAACGCCACCGATAAAACGCATGGAGCCTTTTTCCAATTTTGCACCAAGATTGCCGCTCAGCTGCGCCGGATCAAAAACAAATTCATCAATAATCAAACGCGATGACGGACCGATATTCATGCTGGAACCGTCAATAAATAAAACCTGCGTGCGGCCACGCGCGCCGGTTTCAATCAACACATCCTGGTCAACCTTAGCACCGACCGTCACCGTTTTGAGACGGCCGGAATTATCGCCCATTTTTGCTTCCGGTATCACGGCGGAGGTCACGCCGACTTTCACCCGCGCCTCAGACGGCGTTGCCAATGGCGCTTGCATCAAGGCCAGCACGGCGGTCAGCGCTATGGTGCGCTTCGCCTGCCGGGCGCGATTTGAAAATGAGACAATCATTGGAAACTCCTCGAAAAGGTCAGTGAGCCTGAGGTATCATTGTAATTATTACTGGCGATATTGCTGTCGCGTTCGGCATAGCTCGCGCCCAGATTAACCGCGATGCCGAAAATCGTGCGGCTTAATGAAAGACCGAGCGATAAATCCTTATCGTGCCGGCGTTCCTCAATTTGCGGATGGCCGGCCTGTGGCAATTGATATCCATCGCGCTTGCTTTCGCGCCAGCCAATATTGCCGCCCAGCGTAAACCGGCCGATAGGGCGGCTATGCGATAAAGAGAAATTACCACCGACGAGATTTTCAAAATCATCATCCGTGTCGGTCATATCAAATTTCAGACCCAGCGAGCTATAGCCGCCGCGCGAATGAATGTGACCCAGCGTGAAGCCGATATTATGACGACCGCCATCCTTATATTCATCATCTTCCAGCTTATGGGTTTTATCACCCAATTCGAGACTGAAGGAAATCGGGCGGCGCGGCGAATAATAGCCGTTAATGGAAATGCCGATAGCGGCGGAAGTTGAAAAACCGTCTTCCTCATCTGTGTCCAAAAGGCTGGCCGACAAATACGGATCAATGGAAATCGGCGCCTTGCCCTGACGGTTAATCGGCAATACCCAGCCCATGCGCAGGCTGGTGACGCCGATATTCAGTGCCTCCAATGCGTCATCGCCTTGCTGCGACGCATAATGATTAAGACTGGCATTGAACCGGCGTTCGGTCAGCCCGTCCAATTCGCGACTGTAGGAAATCGCAAGACTGGCCGAGCCCGATACATCGCCATCAGGTTCATTATTATTCAAAAAACTGTCGACAGCCGGTTCATATCCCAGGCGTGAAACCCAGTCGTCGCCAAAAATCTCTTCGCGCTTTTCATTTTCAGCAATTTTATCTTCGCGCTGTGGCAAGGCTTTGGCATTTGAGCTGTGCTTAATGCCAAGGCTGGTGGAAAAAGCAAAACTGCCCTTGGCATTGGCTTTGCGGGTCTCTTCCAACAAAATCTCGGCGCGCTGGCGCGGCTCATCGGCCAAATCAGCGGTTTCCAATACTTGCAAAAAATACGCCTCAGCCAATTCCGGCGCTTCCAGCCGCAAATATAACATGCCCAGCTCCAAACGAATGAGCGGCAAATCCGTACGACCGATAAGCAAGCGCTCCAAGGTCGCAACGGCGGCTTCAAAATCTTCCAGCTCAATCGCCTTGCGGGCAAAAGCCAAATTCAACTCAATATCATTCGGTGCCTGCAATACATCTTGAAACAACGGATCAAGCGCTGCCGAACCCGGGCCGCGCAATAATGTTTGCGCATGGGCAGGGGTCAAAATCGGGTTGAAGAGCGGATTGAAGACCGAAGACACAGCCAACATAAAAACCGTGCTGAATTTCAAAAAATTATTGGAAAAACGCATAAATACTCTATTGGTAACTCAATCGGCAGTTCTTAGCATTTTTGGCTTGGGGAAACCAGACCAAACGCTTGCTTCGAAATGCCATGTAAAGGAGGCGTAATTATGTCACGAATTTCAATGTCCCGCTGTGTCGCGCGGGCCACGCTCTTTATCGGTCTTTTCATCTTCACTCAACCGGCGCTGGCCGCATCGCAAATCGGCGTTACCGCTGCATTGCGCGGCGATGTGGTGCGCACCGCCTCTTTCAATAAGGGCGCTGCCATCGGGCAAATGTCTTCCGGCCAATCGGTGTTTTTGGGCGATGATATTAAAGTCGGCACTAAAAGCCGCATGCAAGTTATGCTTTTGGATGAAACGGTTTTTACGCTTGGTGCCAATTCGGTGATGCGGATTGATGAGTTTGTTTATGACCCGAGCGATGACACGAAAAACGCTCTTTCCACCTCCATTAAACAAGGCGCGTTTCGTTTTGTATCCGGCCAAGTGGCCAAGCGCGATGCCAATGCGATGACAGTGAAACTGCCCTCAGCGACCATTGGCGTGCGCGGCACATCTGTTGCCGGTGAAGTTGATGAAAGCGGCGCTGCGCAAGTTATTTTGCTGGGCCCGGCGCCCGATAACAGCCTCGGCTTGCCGGCCGGTGCGATTAACATCGTCAATGATGGCGGCGTGGTCGATATTACGCGGCCCGGTTTTGTGACGCAGATTGCTGCGTTTAGCGAGCCGCCCTTGCCGCCGCAAAAAGCCACGCAAACGCAAATCCGCCAGCTGGAGCAAGCGCTGTCAGAAGATGCGGTGTCA
>CBFIHY010000167.1:0-2937 GCA_965662315.1 Alphaproteobacteria bacterium | reverse complement strand
TGACACCACTCCCCTGCCGGTATTCAGCAAAAGCCATGATGACCGCCTGCCGCCAACCCAATGGCAGGCATTTAGCGGACGGCCGGATATTATTTTACTGGAAGGTTGGTGCGTTGGAGGCCGCGCCGCGTTTCTCGACAAGCACACCGCCACGGCGTGGGAACAACAAACCGACCCGCGCCAAATTTGGTTGCAATGGACACGCCAACAAGCGGCCCCCTATGAAGCGATTTGGGACAGTTGCGATGCGATGATGCTATTGCGGCAAGAAAGTTTTGACGCGGTGATTGATAGCCGTTGGCTGCAAGAACAAGACAATGCAGCGGCAAGCGGCGTTTGGCAATTTAACAGCCGCGATGAGGTGGCGGCTTTTTGCGCCCATTATGAAAGCTGGACGCAAGCCATATGGCAGCACTTACCGGCCGCAGCCGCCTATACAATTATCCGCGACCCGTCTTTCAGCTATCAGGTTAATGAAGATTAAGCCGTCTCGTTAAACAATTCGCGGGCAATCAACATACGGCGAATTTCTGATGTGCCGGCACCGATTTCAGCCAGCTTGGCATCGCGCAAGTAACGCCCGACCGGATTGTCATTTGTATAGCCATTGCCGCCCATCAGTTGAATCGCATCCAATGCACATTGCGTGGCATTTTCGGCTGCAAATAAAATGGCCGCCGCCGCATCTTTGCGTGTCGTCTCGCCGCGATCACAGGCCTGATTAACCGCATAAACATAAGCCCGCGAGGCCGACAGCTTGGTATACATATCGGCCAGCTTGCCCTGCACCAGCTGAAACGTGCCAATCGCTTGGCCGAATTGCTCGCGTTGATGCACATAAGGCAGCACCGTATCGAGGCAGGCCTGCATAATGCCAACCGGCCAAGCAGCCAGCACGGCGCGCTCATAATCCAGCCCGCTCATCAGCACTTCAACCCCCTGATTAAGCGGCCCCATGACATTTTCTGCCGGCACTTCGCAATTGTCAAAAACCAACTCGCCGGTCTCTGAGCCGCGATGGCCCAGCTTGTCGAGCTTTTGCGCGATGGAAAAACCCTTGAAATCTTTCTCAATCAGAAACGCGGTGATGCCGCGCGATTTCGCTTCCGGCTCGGTTTTGGCATAAACCACCAGCACATCGGCAGACGGGCCATTGGTAATCCAAAACTTGCCGCCATTCAGCACATAATGGTCGCCCTTTTTTTCGGCCCGCAGCCGCATGGAAACAACATCCGAACCGGCACCGGTTTCGGACATGGCCAGCGCGCCCAAATATTCGCCTGAAACGAGTTTCGGCAGATATTTTTGCTTTTGCGCCTCATTGCCCCAACGGAAAATCTGGTTGATGCATAAATTACTATGCGCGCCGTAAGACAGGCCGACCGAGGCCGACGCGCGCGAAATTTCTTCCACCGCTATCGCCTGCGCCGTATAGCCCATGGCAACGCCGCCATATTCTTCTGACACGGTGAGGCCATGCACGCCCAACTCGCCCAGCGGCACCCATAAATCGCGCGGGAAGGTATCAGTGCGGTCAATCTCATCTGCCCGCGGCATGATGTGGTCATCGACAAAACTGCGCACACTATCGCGCATCGCATCAATGTCCGGCCCGAGGTTGAAGTCCAGCATGGGGTAAGAATTGGCAATCATGAAACGCTCTCCCAACGAATAATTGACGTTAAGCTAAGCTGAGCGCGGCTGTAAAGAAACCCAAAATATGTAAATTCATGCGCGACACGTTGCGCATCCGTATTTTCGAAATTGTCAGGAAAAAATGGTGCCGGCACACGGACTTGAACCGCGGACCCTCTGATTACAAATCAGATGCTCTACCAACTGAGCTATACCGGCATCCGGCCCTTTAAGTATACTTTCCGTGGTTTTCTGGCAAGCCTGAAATTCGCTCTCATTCACCGCTTATTTCACCGGCAAAATCATGCTCGGCCGGTCATCTTTTTTCGTCGCCGATTTGAATGATGGCATGGCGTGAATACGGGTCAACCAATCTTGCACTTTCGGATAATCATCCAATAGGCCGCGCGCTTGGCAGCCTTCAATATTATAACCGATGAGGAAATCAGCCAGCGAGATTTTATCGCCACCGAAAAACGGCTGCGCCGCCAAATCGGCATCAGCCTTTTTCAATAAGGCGGTAAGGCGCGGGCGAATGAAACCTGTGGTCAGCGCGCCGGTAATCATTTTCGCCAAGGGGCGCAGGAAAAACGGCACGCGGCTAACGGTAATACGCAACACCGTATCCATCAGCATGACCGGCATGAGCGAGCCTTGCGTTGCGTGCATCCAAAACAAATAGCGCGTGCGGTCGGCATGACCCGACTCAGGCCGCAAACCGCTATCAGGGTATAGGTCGGCAATATAATCGAGAATGGCGCTGCTTTCCGCCAATACCAAATCACCATGCGTCACAACCGGCGCAGTGCCCAAGGGCGAAATTTTCTTATACGCTTCAGGGGCCAAAATCGTGACCGGATCGCGGTCATATTTAACCAGCTCATAATCGGCGTTCAGCTCTTCCAGCAGCCAAAGCACGCGAAAAGATTGCGAATATTCCAGATGATGCAGCGTCAGTTTATCGGCCATTTTTTTCTCCTCCATCTCTTGAGAAAGAAATAGCGCGAATTTTAAAATGACAAGCCGCGCGGCGCGGTTTTATGCGCCGGATTAAGGGGTGATGATAATGCCTTCTTCGGCCCGCAAATCGCCCTTCACCACGCGCGCATAAATCGCCGTGAAATCGGCCAGACCTTTGGTTTCATGCACATCCATCCAGTTTCCGGCATGGGCCATGCCATCGGCCAAGAAACCGGCAACTTTTTGGTTGAAGTCAAGCGCACCCCATTGTTTGGCGCGACGCTCAATATGGCCCGGCGCAAAAAACATCGCGCTGCGGTCTTGAATCATTTGCGCCGCTGC
>CBFIHY010000166.1:0-2999 GCA_965662315.1 Alphaproteobacteria bacterium | reverse complement strand
CGATTTGGCAGCAGCTAGAGCAATATATTCGCCGCCGTTTGAGCGCGCATGATTATGAAGAAGTGAAGACGCCGCAATTATTGGATAAGCGTTTTTGGGAGCAATCGGGCCATTGGGATAAGTTTCGCGAAAACATGTTTGTCGTGCCTGATGAAGTGCCGTCAGCCGAAGATAGCGAAGCAGTGATTTCCGCCGATGCCGATTTGATGGCGATTAAGCCGATGAATTGTCCGGCGCATGTGCAGATTTTCAAACAAGGTATTAAGTCTTATCGCGACTTGCCGATACGTATGGCTGAGTTTGGTTGCTGTCACCGCAATGAAGCGCATGGCGCATTGCACGGTCTGATGCGGGTGCGGCAAATGACGCAAGATGATGCGCATATTTTCTGCCGTGAAGACCAGATTATTTCGGAAGCCGTCGATTTTTGCGGGCTGGTGACACAAGTCTATCAAGATCTTGGTTTTGAAGATGTCTCGGTCAAGCTGGCGCTGCGGCCCGACACCCGTGCCGGTGAGGATGCGGTTTGGGACCGCGCCGAGCAGGGCTTGCGCGATGCGCTGAGCGAGGTTGGCCTTGAATGGGAAGAGCTACCGGGCGAGGGAGCGTTTTACGGTCCGAAAATTGAATATCATTTGCGCGATGCGATTGGCCGAACATGGCAATGCGGCACGCTGCAATTGGACTTCGTGCTGCCCGAGCGTTTGGATGCTGCCTATATTGGTGAAGACGGCAATAAGCACCGGCCGGTTATGTTGCACCGCGCCGTGCTGGGCACATTGGAACGTTTTATCGGCATTATGTTGGAAAGCTATGCCGGTAAAATGCCGCTTTGGTTGGCACCTGAACAAGTGGTGGTTTGCCCGATTGTGACTGATGCCAATGAATATGCCGATAAGGTTGTCGCCGCGTTGAAAGCGCAAGGTTTGCGGGTGCGTGCCGATAAGCGCAATGAGAAGATTAATTATAAAGTGCGCGAACATTCGCTGGCCAAAGTGCCGGTGATTTTAGCCGTCGGCATGCGTGAAGCTGAACAAGGTTCAGTGTCAATGCGCCGCCTTGGGTCGAAAGAGCAAAGCGTTATTGCGATGGATGAAGCGGCGACCGCTTTGGCGGCTGAAGCGACGCCACCGGATTTGCGCGACTAGAAATTCATCTCGATTTCAAGCGATAGATAGTCATTGTTTTGAACGGCCAAGCCGCCCATGGGTGCGCGGCGTTCGCCATGTTTGAGACGCACTTGCAGTCGGCGTATTTTCACTTGCACGAAACCGCTATGCGCCAATGCTTGATAGCCGCTTTTCTCATCGACAAAATGCGTCGCTTCCGTGCCGATATCGATGCGTCCATAGCCAAGGCTGAAACGATATAGCCAATTATTCCAATCGCGCTGCTTGCTGCGAATGCGTTCAAGTTCGATTTCCTGCGTCAGTCGAAAACGATTGGCATATATTCGGTCACCAAGTGTCAGCCCGCTCCAATATTCATCGCTTTCATTATGAAAGCCGAGCGTCATTACGGCGCGTTTTTCACGCTTCAAAATTTTTGCCGGCAGCAAGGATTTGGCAAGGCGAAAGCTGAAGGGCGGCAGCAAGCCGGTCGCCAATCGCGGCGTGTCAATCAATAGACCGATGCGCGTATCGGTGTTTTTCTCATGCCCTTGCGGTAAATGCCTCTCTTGCTGTCCGGCTTTCACGGCGAGGCCCAATTTATCGCTAAAAGCATATTCAAGAAGCAGGGATTGATAAATTTCCCGATGCCGAAAATATATGATATTTGCAGATTTCTGAGTTTGCTCAATTTGACCGGCAATCAGCTTGCCTTCGGCTTTATTGGGTAGCCACGCACCGGCCATGGCAAATTGCGGTAGGCTGAAAAATAATAGTGAATATCCTAACCAAGCTTGCATCGGATGTAGCGTCCCTCATGGTGGTTTGCGTTTATTGTTTTTCAACCCTGATTGACTTTAATGGAACGCAGCTATATGGCAGGAAACGCCTATATGGAGACTAGCACAGCATGGTCGAGACAATAGAATTTTTGCAAAAGCGCCGCTCGGTCATGGCGCGCAATATGACCGGCCCCGGGCCGGACGCACAGCAATTGGAAACATTGCTGGGTATTGCTGCGCGCGTGCCCGACCATGGCAAGCTGGCCCCTTGGCGTTTCGTTGTTTTACAAGGTGATGCGCGTGGCAAGCTGGGGGCGATTGCCGCCGCCGCTTTGGATGATGAAACCGTGACCGCGCATTATGAACGCGCGCCATGTGTAATTGCTGTGCTGGCCTGTCCGGTCACGCATCCTAAAATTCCGCGGAGCGAGATGATTTTATCGGCCGGTGCGGTGTGTATGAATTTACTGACTGCAGCGCAAAGCATGGGTTTTGCCGCGCAATGGTTAACCGGTGCGGCGGCCTATGAAGATGCGGTGTTGAAAGCTTTGGGTGGTAAAACCGGAGATGAGATTGCCGGTTTCATTTATCTGGGCACGGCTAGCGAGCCACCAAGTGAGCGGGCGCGACCGGCGCTGGATGATATTGTTCGTCATGGCCTGGCAGATTAGCCGCCGCCATGCGCAGTCTGTCTCAAGATGTTAAAACCTTATTGAATCTGGCTTGGCCGGTGGTGATTTCGCGCGTCGGTATTTTGACGCTGGGCATTACCGATACGGTGATGGTTGGCCGCTATGCGTCAGAACATTTGGCCTATCTCGGCATCGGTATGGTGCCGAGCAATATTTTTATTCTGATTATGATTGGCCTGCTGATGGGGACGTCGGTTCTGGTCTCCAATCGTTTTGGCGCAGGACAATATGATAAAACCGGCGAGGTGCTTTGGCATGCTTTGCCTTGGGGGTTCGCCATTGGACTTGTCGGCTTTGTGTTCTGCTATTTTGGTGAGTTTTGGCTGCTTTTGACCGGACAAGATGCGGTTCTGGCAGAAAAAGGCGGGCATATATCAATCATTGCCGGTCTCAGCTTGCCACTGGCAGCGTTGCAT
>CBFIHY010000165.1:0-2999 GCA_965662315.1 Alphaproteobacteria bacterium | reverse complement strand
TGCGCGCGCGCCTCTTGCTCTTGAACCAAGGCCAAAGCTTCGCGTAAAACCTGCGGGTCATGGCCACGGCGCGGCGCGTTTTCGCTTAAATGCCGCCGCCATAAACGGCCCCCCGGCAAGCCTTGAAATAAGCCCATAATATGCCGCGTCAGCGCGTGTAGCGGGGTGCCTTGCGCAACCAGTTTTTCAGCATAAGGAATAAGCTGCTCAACCACCTCCGCACGGCTTGGCGGCAAGCCCTCATCGCCAAATAAATGCCGATCGATATCCGCCAAAAGATACGGGTTTTTATACGGCGCGCGGCCCAGCATCACGCCATCGGTTTTTTGCAAATGCGCGTTGCATTCAGCAAGCGTTTCAATGCCGCCATTAATCGAGATAAGCAAATCCGGATGCGTCTCTTTCAATTGATAGACAAGCGGATAATCGAGCGGCGGGATATCGCGGTTTTCTTTCGGGCTCAACCCGTCCAACCAGGCTTTACGCGCATGCACAATAAAATGGATGATACCGACATTTTTGCATTTCTCTACCAAAGTAAAAAGCGCGTCTTGCGGCTCTTGCTCATCAACCCCGATACGCGATTTCACTGTCACCGGCAGATGAACGGCATGGCGCATGGCCGCCACACATTCGGCCACTAAATCGGGCGTCTGCATCAGACAAGCACCGAACTGCCCCGATTGCACGCGGTCAGACGGACAACCGACATTCAGATTTATTTCATCATAGCCGTAATCTTCGCCAATTTTTGCCGCCTCAGCCAAAGCGGCAGGGTCGCTGCCGCCAAGCTGCAAGGCCAGCGGATGCTCTTCTTTATTATAAGCCAACAGCTTATCGCGGTCGCCGAAGCGCACCGCATCGGCTGTCACCATTTCAGTATATAGCCGCGCGCGCTTTGACATTAGCCGCATGAAGTAGCGGTCATGCCGGTCGGTCCAATCCATCATCGGCGCGACGGAGAAGCGAATATCTGGCGCAGTCAAACTCATCGCGCCTTTGTCGCCTTTTTAGAGCAAATGAGCAAGAAAAAGCCCGCGAGGTTTCCCCCGCAGGCTTTCAGATTTCTAACCGTGCAAATTTACTTATTGCTGCCGGCACTCTTACTTTTTGCCGCCGGCACTCTTACTTTTTGCCGCCGGCACCGGGCAATTCATTAAATGGCACGTTCTTATCGACACGAATATCTTGCGGCAAGCCAAGCACTTGCTCAGAGACGATATTGCGCAAAATTTCATCCGTACCACCGGCGATACGATAACCGGCTGCACCGATCCACTGGTTCTGGAAAGCACCGGCCATCGGGCTTTCCTCAGTGTCACGCATAATGCCACCTTGGCCCTGAATATCCATCGCAAAGCTGGCCAAATCCTGCATTTTCGGGCCTGACACAATCTTACCGATTGAGCTTTCCGGACCCGGCACTTGTCCTTTTGACAAAGCCGTCAGCGTGCGGAATTTGGTATATTTCAGACCTTGCGATTGAACATACCAATCGGCCATTTTTTCGCGAACATTCGCGTCCTTAATCGCCGGACCGGTTTCCAATTCGGTCTCGCGTGCCAATTTCAGCAATTCAGCATGGTCGACACCGCTGCCTTGGCCAATCGCCAAACGCTCATTCATCAATGTGGTCAAAGACACTTTCCAGCCTTCGCCGACATCGCCAAGACGCTGGCTATCAGGCACACGCACATCATTAAAGAACACTTCGTTAAACCCTGCGCCACCTGACATTTGTTTAATCGGGCGAATTTCAATGCCCGGTGTTTTCATGTCGAGGAAGAAAAAGGTCAGACCTTTATGCTTCGGCACGGTCGGGTCTGAGCGGGTGACAATAATGCCGTAATCGCAAAAATGCGCGCCTGACGTCCAGACTTTTTGGCCGTTAATGACCCATTCATCGCCGTCTTTTTCGCATTTTGTGCGCAGGCCCGCCACGTCCGAACCGGCTGCCGGTTCCGAGAAAAGCTGGCACCAGATTTCTTCGCCAAACAGCGCCGGTTTGACATAGCGTTCGCATTGTTCCGGCGTTGCCCATTTCATCATGGTCGGAATGCACATGCCCAAACCGATTTCAAAGAAACCGCCCGGCACGTCAAAATTCGACTCTTCTTGGCTGTAAATCACTGACTGAATTGGTGTGCCACCAAGACCGCCAAATTCGGTCGGCCAAGTAATGGCGGCATAACCGGCTTCGGCTTTTTTCGCTTGCCATTCTTTGGCCCGCGCCAAACGCTCGCTTTCAGGTTTTTCCGAGACACCTGTACGGACCTTATTCGGGTCTTTCGGCTTGGCGTTGGCACTCAGCCATTCGCGCACTTCGGCACGAAACTTGGCTTCTTCGGGGGTATCGTTAAAATCCATTTTAACTGTCCTTCCTATAACTCAAATTGTGCTGACTGATACGAGATGTACACACATCAAGCCACGTTGCTTTTTTCAAGCTCGGTAACGAGCCTGTCTTTCCATCGGCTGACACTGCCCAAGGCCAGCGCCAATAATTTCGACCGACGATAATGGAATTGCGGATTGGCTTCCCATGTAAAGCCGATACCGCCATGCACTTGAATACATTCTTGCGCCGCGAAGCGATACGCTTCGGTGGCTGAAATACGGGCCGAAGCGGCGGCCAATTCAAGCTCGGCTCCGTCTTCAGACAAAATCATCGCGCCGTAATAAGCATTAGAGCGCGCCAATTCCAGCTTCACATACATATCAGCCAAACGGTGCTTAATCGCCTGATAAGAACCGATTTGACGACCAAATGCGTAGCGGTCCAAAGAATACTCTTTGGCCATATTCAACGCCGCTTCTGCGCCACCGACTTGCTCAAAAGACATCAGCACGGCGGCCCCGGCTTCAACCCGGTTCATCAACGCCCAGCCCTCGCCTTCGCCGCCCAATAAGCTGGCCTCGGCATTGTCGAAATTAATCTCGGCATGGCCGCGTGTCGGGTCAATTGTATCGACCGCAGAGCGGGTGACGCCATCTTGATT